>JBGTIL010000219.1:0-5862 GCA_041745695.1 Chitinophagaceae bacterium
AATGATCTTTGACCCGGTTTGTAACTGCCCCCGCAAACAAGGTATCTTCAATATTTACCTTGTCTTTCCAGCCGGCGCAGGCGAGAATAACATTTTTATTTTGCGCAGTGAGATAGCTGCACACAGCCGAAAGATTGAGAAAGGAACCGGTAACAATTTCGGTGGCTCCTTTGGCCAGGGCCATGTGTAACAGCTTCGTGCCGTTGGTGGTAGTAAGCACTAAAATTTTCCCTTCAATAAACGAACGCGGATATTCGAAAGATGAGTTACCGTACTGCAGTCCTTCCGCTACTTTACCATCGCGTTCCCCGGCAGTGATGCAATTCATATCCTTACCCAGCCGGATGCATTTTTCTACACTGTCTACCGGTATTACAGACCTTGCGCCGTTAAATAAAGCGGTTGATATAGTAGAAGTAGCCCTCAGGATATCGATCACTACCACAACACAATCCCGGACGTCGTACAGGTGAAGCAGGGCAGGCGATAGGGAAGTAAATAATGTAGGCTTGTTCATTAACTTAAGTATTGTTTCCATTTGCTGCTTTCGGCAGTGGCTTTAATCACAGCGTTCCGTTCTTCAAGCAGCTTTCTCAGGTATTTTTCCAGGTACACTGCGCTGATCAGTTGACCGAATTTACCGTAGGGTGCAACAAACCAGAACTGATCGATCATGAGCGTACCATTCTCTATTTTCTTAAAATGGTGCTCATGCTTCAATGTTTCAAAATCCCCAGCTATCTGTTCGTCGGTAAAATGATGCGGCCTGTTGTACGCTGTAATTTTTGTTTCCAGTGTCCGTTCCTTCAATAAGTGTCTGGCCTTCCAGGTTACCGTTTCACCGGGTTCCATTAATCCACTCAGCCTGCCAGCTACGGCGCGCTCCTTGTGCCTGGTCATAGTAGCCTTGTGCAGACTGACGCTTCTGCTCAGGTCGAAGACGCGCTCCGGAGGTGCGGCAACAAAAGTGGTTAAGTGTATTAAGGACATAGATTGAATTGGGCACAATAAAGCAAAATCTGCTGAAAATTTCCTAATGGTCAGGCAAAAGGAACCTTCACCACTTTTGCCTGCAGAAGCTTGTCGCGCACTTTAATATGAATGGTTGCATCTATAGCGCTGTAAGCTTTCCGCACGTAACCCATTCCGATAGCTTTACCCAAAGTTGGCGATTGGGTGCCGGAAGTAACATAGCCAATGCTGTTGCCATCAAAGGCCTTTATCTCATATCCGTGGCGGGGGATACCCTTATCGATCATTTCAAAACCAACCAGCTTCCTTTCCACACCATTTTCCTTCTGATCCTGTAGTATCTCTTTTGCCGTGAAGTCTTTCGAGAATTTAGTAATCCAGCCCAGGCCTGCTTCCAACGGGGAGGTGGTGTCGTCGATGTCGTTGCCGTACAGGCAATAGCCCATTTCCAGCCGGAGCGTATCACGTGCCGCCAGACCAATGGGTTTGATTCCCTGTGTGGCACCTGCGTCGAAAATGGCTGTCCAGATTTTATCGGCGGCACCGTCGGTATCTTCAAAATAAATTTCAACACCGCCTGCGCCTGTGTAACCAGTGGCACTCACCAGCACATTTTCAACACCAGCAAACACACCTTTAGTAAAAGTGTAATACTGCAGATTTAAAATGTCCATGTCGGTTAGCGGCTGAAGGATTTTTGTGGCATTAGGCCCTTGCACCGCCAGGAGGCAGGTTTGAGCGCTTATATCATGCATTTCTGCTCCATCCGTATTATGGTCGCTTATCCATTTCCAGTCTTTCTCAATGTTGGAAGCATTTACCACGATCATGTATACTTCAGATTCCTTGATGCAATAAACAAGGAGGTCATCTACAATACCTCCGGTAGCATTGGTGAGGCAACTGTACTGGGCTCTGCCTTTGCTCAGCTTGGATGCATCGTTGGAAGTAATTTTTTGAATTAAAGAGAGTGCGCCTTTGCCCTTTACGATAAATTCACCCATATGGCTCACGTCGAATACACCGGCACTTTTACGCACGGCTTGATGTTCTTCATTGATACCGCTGTAACTGATGGGCATATTATAACCGGCAAACTCGGCCATTTTTGCGCCCAATGCCAGGTGTTTCGGGGTAAACGGTGTACTCTTCATGTATGCACTTTTTTGGAGGAGCAAAAATAGACTGCAGAACTTAGGATTTGTGGTATTATTTATTCTCCACCTCATTCGTGCAATCTTACCGGGTAACGACTGGTACACCCAAAAAAGAAAAGGCCCTGTATAGAGCCCTTTCATGCAACTTTGAGGGAAGTAAGTTGCCAACTTCAACCGAGTTTGTGATCAGAGGATCATTGAAAAAATCGGTGATCGTACATGTAATATCTCGCCTACTGTTCTTCGCTTTTCTTCGGTCTCTGCAGCGGATGTCCGGTTCCTTTCGTTTTTGAGTTCCTCCAGTCTTTGGCGTTGTTCTTCCAATTTTCTCTGTTCCTCTTCCAGTCTGTTTTGGTTTTCCAGTATCTCCTCCTGGAGGCGCAGTTCTTCCCTGTCACGAATTTCTTTAGAGCTGCTGTCCAGGATACCTTTGCGGTACTCATAAGCATCGTTGGTTTGCTGTGATGGATTCAACATATCTACCAGGCGTCCTTCCTCTGTCATAGTGTAATCTGTATCCGGTTTCCACTCAAAATAACTATCACCATCCCAGTCCATATCCCAGTCTCTTCTGTAAGTAGACCTGCCCTCTCTTTTCTCTTCAATGCGGATGTGCGTATCATTCAGTTTTTCAACAACTGTTTCATCAAATCGCACTTTCTTCCCAACCGGAACCCCGATTTCCATCATCACTTTCTGTCCGCGGAATTTATCACCTTTTCCTATCCCTAAGCCGCTTCCCAGTATCAGGGCGCTATCGAGTGAACTCACATTGTATACAATTTTTTCTGCCCTTCTGCTGGCTTCCCTGCGATTGCGACCTGCACTATAGCGTATCACAGTTACATGATAGTCGCTGTCGCTGCTTTTCTCAAACCTAATTTTAATGTTCGATATTTTGAGGGAATCTTCTGTAAGATCCCAACCGTTGCCGCCGTCATTATCATCATCATCGATCCAGTCAAAGTTGCCACTGTAGCGGACAACAGGTTCGTCTATACGGATGATCATTTTTTCCATTGAAGCTTGCTGAAGGCTGACTTCCTGGCGCATGTTGTTGTAGTAGCGCCAGTCTCTTGACATACTTGCTATAAAGAATACCAGACTGAACCAACCAAGTGTCCACAGTCCGCCGAAGGTCCAGCCGAGGTATCGGTTCTGCGACCGCACTTTCATCAAACGCCGCACAATCCAGGTGATGATGGCAATGAGCGGAACTGCCAGGAAAAAAATCAGGGTTCCCCACAAAAACGTGGTCTGCCAAAATCCGTTCAGTAAGAAATCATTGAACGGGCGGGCTATCCCTCCCACGGTGAATACAATCACGATGATAAACAAAGCGAATGCGATCACTCCGGCTACAAAAAGAAAGAACGATTTAAACAGAACTCCAATGATATGCCCGATCCCTGATGCCACCGGTCTTGCAGCCTGCCCAACTTCTGTGGCAAATGTTTTACCCCGCGTGTTAGCAAATTGGGATGCTTTTTCGCCAAAGTTTTGAGCCGATTCGCGAACCTCTTCGCCCCAGGCCTGAGCGCGGCCTTTCAGATCGTTCATGCCACCCTGAACATTCTGGCGGATGCTGTTAACGTCGACTTTCTCTCCGCGCATCTCCATTTTTTCAAAGGCGCTTCTGGCTTCAGGTAACACGATCCACAATACCAGGTAAGCGAGGAAAAAAGTACCGGTCATGGAGCCAAAGAAAAGGTCGGGAAAGTCTGGTCCGTGAAAAGAATTAAAAATGCCACCTATGATACCAAAGAAAATATTCAGGATAAGTGGAGCGGCGAAAATGATGCGTACAATCCAGGTTTCTTTCCGGAAATACGCCGCTATCCCTCCGGCCACGCCGCCGATGATACGGTCTTCGGGATTACGAAAAAGACGCTTTCCGATATAACCTTCCATGTCTCTTGCCGGAAGGATGATCCAAAGTAGAATATAGATCAGCACGCCCGCTCCAAAACCGCCAAACGTTACGATGGCAAATAGAAGGCGTACAATAGCAGGATCTACATTCATGTAAGAGGAGATGCCCGCGCACACACCGCCCAAAAGTTTATCTGACCGATCGCGGTACATTCTGCCCCTGGGCTTCTTAAAACTGCCAGTGCCGGCTGCGCCTGCATAGGACGAAGAACCTGATTGTGCCGAAGCTGTATTCTCTGCAGCGTCTGCCGCTTCAAAATCTTCCACACTGCCCATGGAAGCTACTATTTCTGCAATATCCGCTTCAGTGATAGCAGCAGCGCCTTTCTTCACCTTATCGCTCATTAATTCTGCTACGCGGCTCTCGATATCGTTTATGATCTCGTCGCGGCCCTCGTCGGCCCGGAAGTACAATCTCAGGCTTTCTATATATTGTTGTAACCGTTCGTAAGCAGCGTCTTCGATAGGTATTACCCTGCCAGACAAGTTTATGTTGATAATCTTTTTCATTTTTTTTGGTTGAAGTTTTTAAGAATTGGTTTTCTCGTTGTTGGTGAGTTTATTTACGCCATTTGACAATTCTTCCCAGGTTTGTTCTAATTCTTTGTAAAAGGCTTCGCCTTTCTCAGTAAGCAGGAAGTACTTACGGGGTGGCCCTGAGTTGCTCTCTACCCACCTGTAGGTGAGCATGTCGGCATTTTTTAATCTTGTTAATAAGGGATAAAGGGTGCCTTCCAGAATGTGCAGACCGGCTGCCTTCATCTCTTCCACGATGTCGCTGGGATAGGCCTCCCCCCGGCGGATGATAGAAAGGATACAGAATTCCAGTATCCCCTTCCGCATCTGGCTCTGTGTATTTTCGATATTCATTGTTTTGCTTTTATGCCGCCTGGTTTAAAGAAAGAGTACCGGCATTTTGGTGATTGAATCGCTTGTCGATACAAATATACCAACTAACATAGTACCATGCAACACATAGTACCATATTTTTAAAGGTAATCTGGAGTCTATAGTAGTGTTAAGATGCAACTAATTGATTTTCAGTGATCAGGTACTGACTTAGGGAAATATAATAATTATGAAAGGCATCCTGCGCGTATGAATGGCGACCGTTAAAGCATAAGCATGGGAAGTAAGGCCCTGAAAGAGTGCATTCAGGACTTAAACATCAAGGCGGGTGCAAGATGAGATTAGGACCCGGCAGGCACAAAAAAACAGTCGCTTAAGATCAGCAAGACGACACCGCCCACTCATTACAGTGTTAGCAGCTACTAGGCAGGCTAAAAAACAATGGAATTAATATTCGCGAGACAGATGGGATGAAAAACAGCTTTACTTTTTGAGTCCTATTTCCCGAAGGCGCTCATCCAGGTATTCTCCAGCAGTAGCATCTTCATACATCTTGGGATGCTCGCTTGTAATACAGTCTTCCAGGCAGGCAAGGTTCATGCTCCCTTTGGGATGCAGAAAAAATGGAATAGAGTAGCGAGACGTGCCCCAGAGTTCCCGGGGAGGGTTGACCACTCTATGGGTTGTAGACCTGAGTTTGTTGTTGGTAAGCCGCTGCAGCATATCGCCCACGTTTACCACTATTTGGTCGGGCAGTGAGGTTACACCCACCCATTCGTTTTGCCTGGTAAGAATTTGTAAACCGTCTGCAGAAGCACCTACTAACAATGTAATAAGATTGATGTCCTCATGCTGTTCCGCCCTGATGGCAGAGGCGGGCTCACCCTGGATCGGAGGGTAATGTATCGCCCTTAAAATTGAATTGCCGTTGTGCACATAGCTATCGAAGATC
>JBGTIL010000220.1:0-4120 GCA_041745695.1 Chitinophagaceae bacterium
CCAAGGTATAAGGCAATGGCCTGAAGTAAAGCCTTACCACTTTTTTCAAAATGTCGGTAGGCATTATATAGTGTAGGTGTAAATTCCGACACTTCATTCACTACAACATTATCGGGGTATTCGGTTTTGATGGCGTCACCATCTTCCACTGTTTGACCGTACTGAAAAAACTCTTTCAGGTCGGGGGCATCGAAGCCTTTCGCGTGTTCTTTACCAAATGAAGTATAACCTCTTTGTCCGGCGAGTTCTTTGTGCTCATATTTAGATTTTGTTGCCGCCGGTAGTTGATAGAATTGTTGTACGTGCTGATAAAGACCAGCAATGAGGTCGTCGGGGATACCATGGTTTTTTACTGCTACGAACCCTACGTCTTCGTAAGCCTTGCCTAATTCCTGCACAAATTGTTGCTTATCGGTGGCATTGCCGTTCAAAAAAAGGGACAGGTCAACTACAGGAATATTCATACAGCAAGAGATTGTAACTGCAAAAATATACTATAACCGCAGATTGTTTTATTGATTGTCCAACCCGCTGGTTTCCTGTCTTTCGGCAATCGCGTACCTGCTGACTCCGTTGATCTTGATTTCATCAAGGATATTGATTAAGTTATCGTAGGTAGCGTGGTCAGATGGATTGATGATGACCATTAGCTCGTTCTTTTCGGTTCCCAGCATTTCCTGCTTCGCCCTGATGATGCTGCCAAATCCATGCTGTGTATGGTAGGACGTAGGCTGCAGCCCGCCACTGCTTTCCAGCTTACCCTGATAGTAGCTTAATTCATCTTCCCCTCCCAATACTACGGTGAGTGTTTTTGATGCACCTGTTAAGGAGGGCGGTCCTTGTGCAGGCATGACAAGCCCAAGCGCATTACTCTCGGAGAGGGTGGAAGTGAAGATGAAAAATGTAATTAGCAAAAAGCCCAGGTCTACCATGGGTGTCATGTCTATACTACTAACTTTTTTACACTGATTTTTTTTGGTTGTGGCGGGAGAAATCAAACCGGTCATATTTTATCTTTTTCCTGTGATGGAGGAGTCTGCGGTTTCCACAGCACGAAAAGAAGTGCAAAAAAATTTATTACAATATCTTTCGGCTCTTTATGTTTTCATTCCGGCTAGAAACTTTTTCACCATCGGTTTTTTTGCGTACCCATTTTAGTGGAACCGGTGTTTCCGTTGCCTGTTTTTTTATTGCCCTGCTCAACAAGATTCTGCTCTCCTGGATCTATACCGACCTGGAAGGTGATAAATCGCTTTATCTTTTGTTTACTGAAAGCCTGTTGCAGGGACGACCGCTCACAGAACCTGCAGGCATCATAAATAATACTGCTCCCTACCTGTATAATTCGGCCGCCATCAGTCCGTTGTATTCCTATCTCTGTGTTCCCTTCCTATGGCTTACAGAATCCTTTGCAGCAACTTCGCTTCTGGCTGATATATGTTCCTGGACCTTGTTCTTCTCGGGTGTGGTTAAAGTGTCGCGCATGATTTACCGGGAGCAGTGGATCACCAACCTGCTGTTAATCAGTATCGGTTTTTTTCTTTATCCGCATCAGCTCGACTCAGGGCCGAAAGACACGCTGTCCATCGGGCTCATCTTATGGTCTGTATATTTTGCCCGGGGCTTTGTAGGCAACCTGCGCCTGTCCTATGCAGGAGGAACGATCCTGTGTTTGTGGCTACTGGGTCTAACCAAATACGCTTATGTTCCACTGATGTTTGTAAGCTTTTACCTGCTCCTGTCTTTATGCTGGCAGACCAAAGAAAAAAAGGCTGCTTACGGCATGGTCCTTTGTTGTATTTTTTTAATAGCCCTCCCTTACTACTGGTTTTTCGGACCCTCTTTCAGCCCCGTGATCCAGCCACAGTTGATGGGAGACGGCACCACTATCGTCAGTGGGTTCTTCCCTTCCAACCTGTCACAGCGATTTCCTTTTGTTTGTTCGGTTATCATCAACACGAATTTTTGGGGCGTTCAGCTGGCAGATATATTCAACACTGATTTCAGCGCAATCACCCGTATTTTCCAGGCACTCGACCTGCTGCTGCTTTCTTCACTCTGCGGGCTTTTTATCTGGATATTCAGGCTTCGCAGCCTTCCCCCGGCACTCACTTACTGCCTTTGCCTTAGCATCGCCATTGCCCTGCAGCTTTGCCTGATTTCTGTTACAAATAAACAGGTAACCTACCGGGGATCCGGCAACAGCTATACCTACATCCAGGAAGGGCGTGCTTTCTTCTTTCCCATTCTTGCGTTGCAGCTTCTCCTGTTCTTTTTGTTGTTCAAAACTTACAGCCTTGCAAGGGGATTGAAAAACTTTTTGTTTCTACTATTCATGATCGAGTGTTTTCATGGAGCCTACTTTTCCGTCAAGCAAATTTTTAATGCGCCAGCAGTTATTGCTGCCTTGAAAATCAATTCCCCTGTAAAAAAATTAACTACCGAGTTGATAGATCTGTCGCAACGTGTTGGTCCGGTAGGGCTGATTACTTCCAGTGATCACCTGCGCCGGTACGCACTGCTCCACGATATAACCACCTATCCCATTGTTCGGCAAATGTGCCCGAATGCAGACCTGGAAAAGAGCGGATATATCCTTGCTACTTACTTAGAAGATTCAGGGATTGTTGCCCGTTGCTTTCCAATGGTTAACCTAACTCCTTTGGATACACTGCCGCCATTTGTATTACATGGCTACAAAAGAAATTAGCTGCTTTTAATAACCGAAGCAACGACGAGAATGGGTCAGGCCTTGCTGCGGTCACTTATGCAACACTGCATGCGAAGAACAGAAAATTTCTTTCGTCTATGAACAGGCGTTATTAAAATTCTGCACTCTTAGGAGTACGCGGAAATGCAATGACATCGCGGATATTAGTCATGCCTGTTACAAATTGTACAATGCGCTCAAAGCCCAGTCCGAAGCCAGCATGCGGCACCGTACCAAAGCGACGGGTGTCCATGTACCACCACAACTCCTCGGCCGGGATATTCATTTCCTGCATCCGTTGTTCCAGGTGTTGCAACCTTTCTTCGCGTTGCGAGCCTCCCACAATTTCACCAATGCCAGGTGCCAGAATATCCATAGCTGCTACAGTTTTACCATCGTCATTCTGACGCATGTAAAACGATTTTATTTCTTTTGGATAGTTAGTGACGATCACTGGTTTTTTAAAATGTTTTTCCACCAGGTAGCGTTCATGCTCGCTTTGTAGATCCACTCCCCAGGCTATATCAAAATTGAACTTCTTCTTTTTGTAATGCGCAGATGCCAACAGGATATCGATGGCTTCTGTATAAGTAATGCGTTCGAATTTATTTTCAAGAACGAAGTTTAATTTTTCTACAAGATCAAGCTCACTTCGTTCCAACTGCGGCTTTGTTTTTTCTTCGTCCAGCAATCTTGTGCGCAGGAATTCCAGGTCTTCTGCATTATGCTCCATCGCATATTGGATGATGTATTTGATGAATTCTTCTGCAAGGTTCGCGTTGTCTTCCAGGTCGCAAAAAGCCATCTCGGGTTCTATCATCCAAAATTCTGCAAGATGCCTGGCCGTGTTAGAATTTTCGGCGCGAAATGTTGGGCCGAAAGTATAAATGTCACCGAAAGCAGTTGCTCCCAATTCACCCTCCAGCTGGCCACTCACCGTTAAATTAGTGGCACGCCCAAAAAAATCTTCTCCAAAATTGATGCTGCCATCTTCTTTATGTGGCGGATTAATTACGGGCAGTGTAGGTACACGAAAAGTTTCCCCGGCGCCCGCTGCATCAGATGCGGTGATGATAGGTGTATGTAAGCAAAGGAAGCCCTTGTCATTAAAAAACTGGTGTACGGCAAATGCGAGTGAATGCCTGATGCGAAAAATAGAACCAAAAGTATTGGTACGAAAACGCAGGTGGGCTTTTTCCCGCAGAAACTCGAGGCTGTGCTTTTTTGGCTGCAAAGGGTATTTCTCCGCGTCGCTGTCGCCTAATACTTCTACCTCGTTTGCCTTCAATTCTACTGTCTGACCCTTTCCCAGCGAGGAAACCAGGATACCGGTGATTTTTAGTGCTGCACTGGTAGTAATGCGCTTCAGTATTTCGTCTCCAAACTTTCCCAGCTCTAATACTACCTGTA
>JBGTIL010000221.1:0-17914 GCA_041745695.1 Chitinophagaceae bacterium
TTTTTACTTTCTTACACACAACCTGAAACCCAAAATGCAGTAAAGACAATTGTTATTGATGCCGGGCACGGCATTAAAGCCAACGGAGGATATGATGGAGCTTCAGGAAGTTATTCTCATGAAGATGACATCTGCTACGCGGTAGCGAAAGAACTGGTGCAGCGAATCAAAGAAGCTTTTCCGGAAATAAATATTGTTGAAACGCGTCCTACACGCAGCAAGGTAGAGTTGCATCGGCGGGCAGACATTGCTAATCAAAATAAAGGTGATCTGTTTATTTCAATACATGTAAATGCAGCCCCGGCGCAACAGCACCGTGAGCTTACCGGTCACAAAACTGTAGTCAGTTATACAGGTAAGGGAAAGAAAAGAAAAAAGATAACAAAGTCAATTCCACAATACCGTTATTACACCACGCCCAATCCTGCCAAAGGAACGGAAACCTACATCTGGGGCGCCCATAAGAGTGAGGATAAGGAAATAGCCATGCGTGAAAATGCGCCGATGCTGTCTGAAGACGGGTTCCGCGAAAATTATGGCGACATCGATCCAAACTCACCGGAGTTCATTGCTTTGTCTTTATTAAAGACCAAGCAATTTTTCAAACGCAGTGCAACGCTCGCTGCCCGGGTTGAAGAACAATTTATTAAAGCAGGAAGAACCAGCCGCGGACAGAAACAACGGGGTATAGGTATATGGGTACTGCAGGCGACTGCCATGCCCAGCATCCTGGTTGAAACCGGATACATCACCAACCGTGCAGAAGAAGATTATTTGAACAGCAAGGAAGGACAGGTAGAGATCGCCGGGTGTGTGGCAAATGCTGTGCAAGAATATATGACCTGGCTTACCAAACAACAATCTGCGGCCGGCAACCCCACCACTATTGGTTCCACAAAAAAGTCGGAAATATTACAATTTGTTCAGAGCGTGGAGCTTGAAGAACGAACACGCAAAGCACATTCAAGATAAGTTGATCGCCTCCTTCTTCTCCCGCACGTGGTTACTGATCAATAGCCGGATAAAAAGCGTCTTCCTGCTGGGAAAATTATTGTTATTTTGGCATCGGAACTTAAACCCGGGATAACAGAAAACAAACAATGCATGAAGATCTCCAATGAAGTTAAAGTAGGCGCACTCACTATTGTGGCCATCCTGGTTCTGGTTTTCGGGTTTAATTTTTTAAAAGGAAAAACCCTTTTTGGAAAAGCACCAACACTCTATGCCATCTTCAAAGACCTGGGGTCTCTTGAGAAATCGAACCAGGTCAGGATCAACGGGCTTCCTATTGGTACTGTTTTTAATTTTACACCGACAGATAAAGAGGTGAACGCAATCCTGGTAGAAATTCATCTTACCCGCGAAATAAACATACCAGAGAATTCCATTGCTATCATTGATGGGTCCCCGCTTGGAGCTTCTTTCATCACTATCAAAAAAGGCACTGCCAACACCTACCTTTCGCCGGGTGATACGGTTTCCACACAATTATCGAACGGAATACTCGGAGATCTCAAAACGCAAATAACACCAACCATTACCCGGGTCAACGAAACACTTGATTCTATGAAAGTGGCTATTGGCGCAGTAGCTTCCGTGTTCGACCCAAGCACCAACAATAACCTCCAAACACTGATTGCCAGGTTAACACTGACCTCGGGTCATTTGCAGGAACTCATGAACGCGCAATCCGGCGCGCTTGCACAATCACTGAATAACATGAATTCGGTTACAAGCAACCTTGCCAAAAGTAACGACGCCGTGAGCGCGTCGATCCGTAACGTGGAAGTAACTACTGCTAATTTGGCTAACGCCCGTATTAAAGAAACGATGGCTGCTTTGGAGAGCACCATCACTGAACTTCGCGGATCAGCGGCCGGGTTGAAAACCTCTGTTGATAAGATCAATAGCCCGAATGGAACGCTCGGTGCATTGATGAACGACCGCAAGCTTTATGACCAGATGAACAAGGCTGCACTTGGCTTGGAAATTCTGTTGGATGATGTGAGACTTCACCCAAAACGCTACGTTAATATTTCAGTGTTCGGTGGTAAGTCGAAACCCGACGCTCTAACTTCACCCGCAACAAAGGATACGATTCCTGTTGCTAATTAATGAAGTTTACATTTCTCATAATTCTCTTTTTCTGTTTTAGTATACCTCCGGCGGTAAGTCAGCCAGGGGGTAATGATTCCACCACACTCCACATCCTCGAGGGAACACAGCGGCAAATTTCAATCAAGCAGGCAGATGGGTCTGACCTGCAGATTTTGGCCGGAACGGTACGTCTCCGCCAGGGCACTGCGCTTTTCTTTTGCGACAGTTGCGTGGTGAACTCGCGCACAAAAGTGTTCGAAGCTTTTGGGAACGTTCACATCAACGACAGCGATACCGCCAACATTTATTCTAATTACCTCCGGTACCTGATCGAACCCCGTTATGCTTACTTCAAAGGAAATGTGCGGCTTACCGACGGGCACGGCACGCTTACAACCAAAGAGCTGGAGTACGACATGAACGCCAAGATAGGTACCTACAAAAATGGAGGTCGCCTGGTGAATAATAAAACCGTTATCACGAGCGAGGAAGGCATTTACTACGCAGATATTAAAGATGTCTTTTTTAAAAAGAATGTTGAAGTGAAAGATCCGGCCCATTATATAAAATCCGACTCTATCCAGTACAACACAAGCACAGAGGTCGCGCGATTCATTTCCCAAACGTTTTTTAGAGACAGTTCGGGGCGCACCATCCAAACCAGGGAAGGGTTTTACGATATGAGGGGCGGAAGGTCGGAGTTCACACAACGTACGCGCATTCGTGATGGCGCATTAATTATAGAAGGCAATCAGATCGCCAACGACGAAGCATCAGGCATCGTACAGATCAGGGAAAACGGCGTATTGATAGATACCGTACAGGGATTCATCATTTTGGCCAATGAGATCTTCGCCAATAAAAAAACCGGAGCTTACCTGGCTACACGCTCCCCACTCATGATTGTAAAGCAGGAAAAAGATTCCATTTTTATAAAGGCAGACACCCTGTTTTCTGCCCGTTTGTCGGAGCGATTTAAAATCACGGATACGGTTCGGAGCGCAAAAAAAGGAGGCACCCAGGTAACCAATTCCGCCGCCGGCAACAACCGTTCGGGCGACAGCACAGACCGTTACTTTGAAGCTTTCAGGAATGTAAAAATATTCACTGACTCCATGCAGGCAGTGAGCGACAGCTTATTTTATTCTTTCCGCGATTCCACGTTTGAGTTATACCAGGACCCGGTTGTGTGGAGCAATAACAGCCAGGTGACCGGTGATACCATTTACCTTTTTACAAAAAATAAAAAGGCCGACAGAATTAAAGTATTTACCAACAGCTTCTTGGTAAACCAAAAAGATTCGGGAGTGTATAACCAGGTGCAGGCTGATCGTTTGGATGCCTTTTTCACCCAGGGTGCTATGGACTCAGTTCTTGCAGTAGGGAATGCCGAGTCGGTGTATTTTATCCAGGATGATGATAGTGCTTACACCGGGGTGAATGAAACGGTCAGCGAAAAAATGGACGTTTACTTCAGCAAGAACGAATTGCAACGTATTGTATTTCGAGGTGGCGTTAAGGGTACGCTCTGGCCCATGTCGCTGAAATCTCCTTCAGATATGCACCTCAAACGTTTTTTATGGTTGGAGGCCCGGCGCCCTAAAACCAAGTACGAACTCTACGAATAACAGAAACAATTTTCTAGCGCAGCTCCAACTTTTTCCAGCCCTCAGGAGGTCAACTTTTCATGTCTGCCGGAAATATAAAAAAACCGCAAGCAGCAGAACCGCTTCTAAGCGCGTCTATCGTATTACAAGGGACTGTCCGGAGTTTGTGCTGTTTTTGCGGAAATTCCAGAGGCTTTTGCGCAGTTATGCGGATTTTAACTTTACTTTTAGGAGAACCAAATAGTGAATGCTTAAAAAAGAGCGGCAGGCTTATATTCTGCACCAGGTGAATCTGCACAATAAAGTATTGAGTGTAAATCTCTCGCAGGATATCGACGTATCAGATGACACCATCCGGCGCGATTTACTTGAACTGGCTGAAGAAGGCAGGATCATTAAAGTTCATGGTGGAGCCCTCTCCAATTCTTTTCATAAAACAGATCTCTCAGGAGATCAGGTGTATTCTTTCGTAAAGAAGAAGATCATTGCTCAAAAGGCCGCCCTACTGATATCCGAGGGAATGTTTGTATCTACCGGCGGAGGCACCACGATCATTGAGCTGGCGCGGGCGCTTCCGGTTCCATTGCATGCAACTTTTATTTCAGGAAGCATTGCTGCATTGCTGGAGTACGTGAAGCATCCCAATATAGAAGTAGTAGCCATCGGAGACAAGATTTCGAAAACGGCGAAGATGGCTTTGGGTCCGGATGCAATTGCCAAGATCAGCCAGATAAAAAGCGACCTCTGTTTTTTGGGTATTAACGCGATAGACCCGGCCTTTGGGGTTTCGGATAATGACTGGGAAGTAGTGCAGATGAAAAGGGCGATGATTGCTGCAGCGAGGAAAACAGTCTGTCTTACGATCTCCGAAAAGATCAATTCGCTGCAACCGATTCAGGTGTGCGGTCTGCGCGAAATAGATATACTTGTGACCGAACTGCCACCTGATAATGCCTTACTCCAACCTTATGTAGATGCCGGTATCACGGTGTTATGAAAAGTGGATCGTGTTATTGTAGAAATTTTATTGAACCAAGTAAATTGAATTGCAATGCGAAAATGTCTTAGCTCTTTTCTTTTTAGCCTGCTGGCGTTGCTGCTAAGCACAACAGCTTTCAGCCAGGATCGTACGATCACGGGGAAGATAAATGCCTCGGATGATAACAAAGCGCTGGCTGGCGTAACCGTTACAGTTAAAGGAACCACGCGCGCAACCACTACAGACGACCGCGGGGTTTTCACTATAGTTGCCAAGACGGGCGACGTATTACAGTTTTCGAGCACCGGCCGCATCACCAATGAATTAAGGCTTGAGAATGTAAACACCGTAGAAGTGCAATTAAGCCAGAAGCAGGAAACGCTGGAAGAGGTAGTGATAACTGCTATGGATATCAAAAGAAACCCGCGGGAACTGGGATATGCTGTGCAGAAAGTGAACGGCAATGAACTGGCCGAAACCCAGAGGGAGAACTTTTTAAACAGCCTGCAGGGTCGTGTCGCGGGCGTTACCATTACACCCACCGGAGGTGCTGCAGGTGCGGGGTCGCAGATAGTGCTGCGCGGGTTCAACTCGCTGTCACTGGATAATTCGCCCTTGTTTGTGATCGATGGAATCATCGTTGATAATTCTACTGTCAATGAAACCAGCAACGGTGGTTCCGGACTGGGTTTAGCTTCCGACCGGGCCAACCGAGGTAATGATTATTCTAACAGGATGTCAGACATCAACCCCAATGACATTGAATCTATTACCGTTCTGAAGGGACCAGAAGCGACTGCCCTTTACGGCAGCCAGGCGAGTTCAGGAGCTATTGTGATCACCACCAAGAAAGGAGGCAGCAGCGGCAAGCTTAATATGACGTATGACAACAGCTTCCGTATGCAACGCCTTACACGGATGCCGAAGCCCTTCAAACAATTCAGTGCAGGCGTCAACGGCGCACCTGATAATGTATTCTCCTATTTTGGACCGGCGATCAATGCGTCTGCAGGCGTCTTGTATCCGAATGAATCCCATTTTTTTCAGACGGGCTTCACGCAGACCCATAATTTTTCCGGCGAATACGGAAAGAAAAACGCCAGCTTCCGTTTTTCAGGGTCTGTGCTCGACCAGGAGTCGCCGATACCTACCAACACCTATAAGCGCTACAATGCAAGGATTTCCAATTCTACAAAGATTGGACAATACATAGAGGTTAATCCGGCTATCTCTTACATCCGGACAGAGAACGACAAACCCTTGCGCGGAGCCAGCGGTTACCTCTTGAATCTGCTGGTGTGGCCCTCTAACAACGACATCCGGAACTACGAGGATAAGAATGGACAGAAGACAGCGCTTTTTGCCACGAACCCTAATGCAGAATTGGATAACCCTTTTTATAATGTATATAAGAACCGAAGCCGCGACGAAACCGATCGTTTCATTAGTACCCTGGGCATCAACGTAAATCCCTTCGACTGGCTCGCGATTGCCGGAAGGTTTGGGTACGACACTTATAAAACTGAAGGCTTCACCCGGTACGATTCGATGTCTTCCTATGTCACACGCGCGCAAAAAGGCCTCCAGGACAACTACTACCGCAACTATTATGGGTACAACCATACGATCACAGCAACAGCGCGTGAAACGATCGGCGATTTCACAGGGCGTGTAATGGTGGGTAATATGTGGCAGGACTACGAGACCCAGCAGTATGCTGTAACGGGTTCCAATCTAAAAGACCTTACTGCCTCAGACAGTAACAACACCGATCCTGCAACACGCATTCGGCTTTCCAATGCCCGAAATGGCTTGCCTAACTCTAGCATCAGCCGCCAAAGCGCTTATTTTGGAGAGGCCTCACTGGGCTGGCGGAACGCGGTATTTGTAACCTACTCGCATCGCTTTGAAGCTTCTTCTATCTTCCCGGAAGCCAACAGGCGCTACAACTATCCTGCAGCAAGTGTAAGCGTAATTTTATCTGACCTGCTTCCGGTCATCAAGAAAGGCGATGTGCTCAACTTTATGAAGCTCCGGGGATCTATCGCCAGCACAGCGCGTTCCAGCGCACCCTATGCCAACCAGTCTATCTTCAATCAAAACATCGGCAGTGGGGGCGGATACTACTACGGCTTCATCAACAGCAATCCCTTTCTGCGCCCGGAAAAGCAAAAAACATTTGAGCTGGGCACAGAGTTGCGCTTTGGCAACAGCAGGTACACGATCGATGCTACCTATTATAATACCGAGAACTCTGACCTTATTGTAGAACAGTTTCGTGCGAGTTATGGAACTGGATTTATATTAAATACTTTGAATATCGGTTCCAACAAGAACGAAGGCGTGGAGATCTCGGTTGACGCTGCCCTTGCGCAACAGAAAAACTTTAAATGGAACATGCGCCTCAACTTCAACACCACCTGGAACGAAGTACTTTCATTACCTGCCAACGTTCCGGAGTTCTACCAGTCAGACACCTGGCTCTACGGCAATGCCCGCGGCGGTTTGGTAGTGGGCGGACCAACCACCACCATCACGGGTTATGGTTACCAGAGAAATAATGCCGGCAAGATACTTATCTCACCCACTACGGGTCTTCCCCTCATTGATGCTAATTTTCGCGTGCGTGGCGACCGCGGACCCGATTGGACCCTGGGCTACCTCAACAACTTTTCCTACAAAAATCTTCGCCTGAGTTTCTTGTGGGACCTTAAAGTTGGGGGCGACATTTTTAATGCTACAGAAGATTACCTGACCGGTTTAGGCAGAAGCAAACGCACTGCCGACCGCCTCACACCGCGCGTGGTAGACGGCGTATTGATGGATGGATTAGAGAACACTGCAACGCCAACAGCCAACAATATTTCCATCACCCCTTATTTTAACCAGGCTTATTATCAAACTATGCCGGAAGAAGAGTTCATTCAAAAGGACGTGAACTGGTTCCGGCTGCGCGACGTTTCGCTCAACTATACCTTTTCGCCACAAGTAACAAAAAGTGTAAAGTTTGTGCGTTCCCTGGGCGCCTTCTTAACAGTCAATGATTTGATCCTACTCACCAACTACCGCGGCGCAGATCCACAGGTAAATGGGGTTACCTCGGGAAGCCGGGGAGTGGGTGCGTTTGGTTTTGACTACGGTAATATTGGAACTCCAATAAGTGTGAATGTGGGCCTCCGCGCCAGTTTCTAACTTAAAATGAAATGATCATGAAAGAGATATCAAGTAAAATTTTATTTGTCAGTGCCCTTCTTATTCTGGGACTCTCCTGTTCGAAAAAAATAGATGAAGCTTATGCCAATCCGAATGCGGATGTACGCGTACCGCCAGAAGAATTACTTCCTCAAATAGTGGCTGCCATGGCTGGCAACTACGCTGCGCATGGCACTATGAATGATGCCCGCTACATTGGAGCCTACATTCAAAACTGGCAGTATTACCTTACCCTCAGTGTATTTGACCGCATGGGTTATATAAACAATGCGGCTGACGTAGCGCAGTCTACCTGGCGCATGCATTACTATGATATTGGTCAGAATAATGAACGCATGATGCAGTGGGCCGCAGAGGAAGGAAAGTGGGACTACGTTGGCGTTGGTAAAGCGATCTCTGCCTGGAGCTGGTTAACACTAACCGATTATTATGGTGAAGTCATATTAAAAGAAGCGTTCAATACCGACCTGATCACTTTTAAGTACGACACGCAGCCGGAGGTATACGAGCATGTACGCAAACTTTGTTTTGAAGCGCTTGACAACCTGAATAGAACCGGCGACAAAGTAAATGCAGCCAACCTCGCGAAGGGTGACGCCTTTCTCTACGGTGGGGATGTAACCAAATGGAAAAAATTTGTATACGGCATTCTTGCCCGTTACCACAATCATTTAAGCAACAAGAGCATTTACAAACCGGATTCTGTGATCTTCTACGCGAACCTGTCGATCAACAGCAATGCGGACAATGCTTCCGTAAAGTTTGCTAACCAAACACTGCCTGCGACGAAGAACATGTTCGGACCCGCACGAGCCAATCTAAATTCCACAGCAACCCCGGTGGCTGTACGGCAAAGTGCTTTCATTGCCAACCTGGTGACTGGATCGAACAGCTCTTTTTCGGGCGTCACCGACCCAAGGGCCTGGTACCTGCTAAGAGGCAATGTGAATGGAACTATCAGGGGCATAGAGCCCAACAAAGGGCAGGCAGTGCTCGCAGCCAACGACCGCCCTGAAAATTTCCATGGTATAAGCCAGGTCATAGCAAGCAATCTCTCTTCGCCCGGCAGTCCGCGCTTTATTTTTCGCGATGATGCACCTTTTCCCATCATGACTGCAAGCGAAATACAGTTTATGAAGGCTGAGGCGTTGTATCGCAAAAAAGATAAGGCGAGTGCGCTGCTGGCTTACAAAGAAGGGATCAGGTTGCACTTTGACATGCTTACATCAGTATACAATGTAAATATTCCTCCCGGTAGAGAAATCACGCCTGCTGTTGCTGCCGCTTTCTTAGCCGACCCTGCGGTTGTACCGGCGTCTCCGGACGCTCTTACTATGTCGCAGATCATGTTGCAAAAGTACATAGCCATGTATGGCTACGGTGTACTGGAAACCTGGGTAGACATGCGTCGCTTTCATTACATCGACGGCTATGAAACCGAACCAGGACAGGTGTATGCTAATTTCACTCCGCCTTCCGGTGGCGACCTTTTTGTAGATAATATGAATAAGCTGGTGTACCGGATGCGTCCCCGATTCAACTCGGAATATGTGTGGAACATTCTTGAACTCCAGCGCATTGGCGCAACCACGCCCACCTATCACACCATGGAGATGTGGTTCAGTCAGCAGTAATTCAAAAACTCAAAACATCATGACCAAATTTTTATATCTCTGCGCCCTTTCAGGAACGTTCCTTTTCGTTATGGCTGGCTGTACCAAGGATCATTCTTACAAAGCCACTTACGTTGCCACCGAAAGCAACAAGGCCTTGTTGAAAGTGAATTACTTGTCTGCTTATGCCACGAACCCCGGCGTTATTATTTCCATTAATAAAGTGCGCATGAGCGGCGTAATTACCAGCCCTACTCCTTTTCCCGGCGGCGGTTATAACGTCAATGGTTCCAATTTTCCCGACTACCTCTCGTTGGATTCCGGCAATGTGCAGGTGGCTTTTACAGTGCCTAACCGGGGCACCGGTATCGACTCCATCCGTTTGTTTTCTACAGAGCTGAAACTGCAGGCTGGTAAAAATTACACGGCACATGTTACAGATACATTCGTGCGTACCAAAGTGGTGCTTGTGGAAGATGATCTGACGCCTGCCCAACCGGGTACAGCAAGATTTAAGTTTTTAAACCTGATGCCTAACGTAGCAGCCGTTGATCTGTATTTTGGCGCCGACCTGGTGATGACCAACATTCCCTACCTTGGCGTGAGTCCGTATTTCACTATTGCAACACCTACGGCAGCGCTGCCCTGGACCATAAGAGAAACGGGGAGCAACCCATCTGCCGCAGCATTGGCCACTTTTTCCAGTTCTAATACAACGCTCAGCAGAAGGGTGTATACTGCCTTCGCCAGAGGTTACAAAGGTGCTACAGACGCCGTGCGCAGACCTGCCATTTCTTTCCTGATCAATTATTAGAAACACAATGTGAATAATAGAGACCAGGCTAAGCTCCTGGTCTTTTTTGTGCTAGGCCCCACCAAAGAACATGTAGCACAAAAATATAGAAGTGATGATACCTACCAGGTCTGCCAGCAACATGGTACCCACAGCATAGCGCGTATTTTTTATGGACACAGCGCCAAAGTAAACAGCAATCACATAAAAAGTTGTATCGGATGATCCCTGTAAGATCGACGACAACCGTCCCGCAAACGAGTCTGGGCCAAAGGTGCGCATGGTGTCGATCATCATCCCTCGGGCGCCGCCCCCACTTAACGGACGAATGAGCGCCGTAGGCAATCCGTCTACAAAACGGGTGTCGGCACCCAGCGCGGCAAAAACCGACTTCATACCATTGATGATGACGTCAAACGTGCCGCTGGTGCGCAGCAGGCTGATGGCCACCAGCATGCCCACGAGGTAGGGAATGATGCGGATGGCTGTTTCAAAGCCGCCCTTGGCACCTTCGATAAAAGCATCAAAAACGTCAATCCTCTTGTATACAGCTCCTAATATGATGAGTAAAAAAATAAGCAGGATTAGACCGTTACTGAGAACGCTGGAGAAAGACTGCACCGCATCTGCATCCAGCGATGTGAGGTACATCACCAAAAGAACAATCAATGCAGAGAATCCTCCTACCCAGGCTAAAATCACCGGCTGAAAGACGTTAATCTTTTGCTTGAAGGCCACCAGGAACATCGCTGCCATGGTGGCTACGAAAGTGGTGATCATGCAAGGCACAAATATGTCGGTAGGATTGGCAGATCGTAAAGAAGCCCGCACTGCTATAATGCTTACCGGTATGAGCGAAAAGCCGGCGGCATGCAAACAAAGGAACATGATCTGCGCATTCGAGGCTGTGTCTTTAGACGGGTTCAACTCCTGCAGGCTTTCCATAGACTTTATCCCGAAAGGCGTAGCAGCATTGTCTAAACCAAGCAGGTTGGCCGAAAAATTCATCATCATATGACCCATAGACGGATGCCCATTTGGGATGCCCGGAAAAAGCCGGGAAAAGAAAGGCCCGATGATTTGCGACAACAGGCGGATACCTCCTGCCCTTTCGGCAATGCTCATGAAGCCCATAAAAAGCGCCATGATACCAATGAGGCCAATACTGATGTTGACGGCACTTTTGCAGGTTTCTATAATTCCGTCCGACTTTTTTACGAGCTTACCCTGAATGCCCCGGTAATTCAATACCGTCGCCCCCGGATACAGCATCCGCAAGCTGGACAGGTTTGCAGACGAACCTGCAGCGGCAGTGTCGCCTATGATGACCGTGGCCTGATGGGCTGAATCTGCAGGACGGTAGCCGTAGCCATTGATGTATTTTGCAAAACCCTCAGCTGATACGAAGCCGGCGCTTTCCGGTGTTCCCAGTAAAACGTAAGCAACAGAATCATAGGCATCATCTGCCCTCCCGATCACCATCCTGCTTAAAATATTTTTATCGCCGCCCAGCAGTCTAAACAAAGCCACGGTGATAGCCACCAGAATAAATGCCGACCAGATCCTGCTTAGAGCCATTCCTATATTCGTTTACGGTTGAGCGTTTCGGATGCTTCCCTGTTATCGCAGCCTTGAAATCACTACAATATCAGGGGTTTGAAGATAAAGGTTTCACCGGGAAATAGACAATCGCTTCTCCTATCTTTGCGCACCGAAAAAGAGGAAGGTGAAGCCGCTTCATTAAAACACGTAAAACTTAAAATCAAATGTCTTTGCAAGCAGGTATCGTTGGATTGCCGAACGTAGGAAAATCAACCCTCTTCAATGCGGTTAGCAATAGTGCCAAAGCACAAGCCAGCAACTACCGGTTCTGCACCATCGATCCCAATATCGGGCTTGTTGACGTACCCGACGAACGCCTGAACAAACTCGCCGAGTTGGTACAGCCCAACCGCGTGGTACCTACACAAATAGAGATTGTAGATATTGCCGGCCTTGTTCGCGGAGCCAGCAAGGGCGAAGGTTTAGGGAATAAATTTTTGGGTAACATCCGTGAAGTGGATGCTATCATCCACGTGATACGTTGTTTTGAAGACGAGAATATTCTCCGCGATGAAGGCGCCATCAACCCGGTGAGCGATAAAGAGATCATAGACACTGAGCTGCAGTTAAAGGACCTGGAAAGCGTTGAAAAAAAAGCCAGCCGGTCGGAGAAGCTTGCTAAAACGGATCCGAAAGCCAAAGCAGAACTGGAAGTTTTACTCCGATGCAAAGCGCACCTGGAAGGCGGAAACAGCATTCGCTCACTGCACATCAGTAAAGAAGACCTGCCAGCCATTGCCGACCTGTTTCTTTTAACAGCGAAGCCCGTTTTATATGTTGCCAATGTAGACGAACCGTCGATGCACACAGGCAACCGTTTCTCTGCGCTGCTGCAGGAAGCGGTTCAGCCCGAAGGTGCACAGGTGATCATCATGAATAATTCTATAGAAGCACAGATCGCAGAAATGGAAGCCCCCGAAGACCAGCAATTGTTCATGGAGGAATATGGCATGAAAGAACCAGCCCTCAATCGCCTCATCCAATCGGCGTACAGGTTGCTGAACCTGAGTACTTACTTTACCGCGGGAGTACAGGAAGTACGCGCCTGGACAATTCAGCAGGGCTGGAAAGCACCACAGGCCGCATCGGTCATTCATACCGACTTCGAAAAAGGTTTCATTAAGGCTGAAGTAATTGCCTACAATGATTTCGTTACCTACCAGTCGGAGGCGGCCTGCAGGGAAGTAGGCAAACTACGCATAGAAGGAAAAGAATACCTGGTGAAAGATGGTGATGTAATGCATTTCCGCTTCAACGTTTAATGAGCGCTGACCCACTCCGCCGTTGCTGCGATTGGAAAATGCCTGTGCCGTGTGCCCGGAACTGACCTAAAGTGACCGGGTTTGTGGGCCCGCTGCAGCAATACTCAAAAAAGCGCCCTCACGGCGGCTCTTCCCACATGCACGGTTTTGGTGTCGCCCGGCTTACGACCCTCATACTGCAAATTCAATTCGATATTATTAAACAGGCGCTTGGTAAAATCTACAGACCACAAAAAGTTTTGCCCGGGTTGCAGTCCATCGAGCATGATGTAGCCTACCGTTGTATTGGCAGCACCCGGCTTTGCCTTGAAGTCGATATGATTATAGGTAAAGCGTCCGTTGACAGAACTGCTTTGCAGAATGTTGTACTTCGTATCTACGATTAACGAATTTGACAACGAGCTTTCACCACCATATTCAGCCTTATTCCTTTTCCTGTCTAACTTATAACTCGACTGAAGCCGGAACAGCGTTCTATTAATAAACACCACCTGCGGCTCAAGGGTTCTGATAACAAGGTCGTAGTTCCGGTTGCCGAAGTTGGGCGTAAACAAGCTGTTGGTACCGCCCTTTGCAATAAGGTTGAGTGTGAACGCAGGACTGAGGATCCAGCGAACCTTGGTGATGTAATCATTTAGCTTCCTGCTTTCATAACCATAGGTGAGCAGTGCCTTCCCGCTGTTTTGAAGATTACTCACATCCATGCCCCACATGCTGGAATAACGATTGAAGGAGACGGTATTGGAGACCGTTGTATTCAGCGTCAGTAGCGCGGTGTCCTGCAGTCCATATTTAAATGGATTGAATTCAAAATCGCCGCGGGCAATTGATTTCTTGCTTTTTTGCAGTGCCGTTTGAAAATTGAATTTGGTTAGAAAGCCTGTAAATCCTTTTGCCGCCTTTTGTTTTATTATTGCTTTCGGATTTAACTGAAAGCTGTAGTTGATGGTGGTGTAGTTGGATTTGGTGAACTGATTGGTAGGAATAAAAAGCCTTAAAAATTTAGCCTGGTCCTGGAAGGCAGCTATCTCAAATTCATCAAGTGTTTGCACGCCATTGCTGTCGTAGTCGATCCAAACATATTCTCCCTGCCCGGCAGGCACCTCGAGGTAGGCAAAATCACGTTTTTGCTCCTGCCCCGTACCGAGCTCATACAATACATTCCCTGTAACAAAACCATTTCCCTCATTGATCCTGTACTCTGCCCTGCCCAATACAGTACGATCTTTTTGCTGTTTCGATACCGCTTCGCTGTATACATCCAGCCGGCGGAAGGTAGCATTGAAAAGCAATTGGTGCCTGGTGCTCTCCAGCAGTTCTGCCGTAAAATTTACATTGTAACTGCGGTCGCCATTCTGAAGTTTTTTATTGAAAGGATACTTGTCTCTTCGGGTAAAGAAATTAATTCCATACCTGTTTTTCTTACTCTCATCAGTTTTTACATACACGGTATAGGTGTCGAATGAAAAGCTTGTGGCTGTGATACTATCATTTTTAATATTGCTTACTTCATTGTGTTCAAGGGCGTATTTCATACCCAGCCTCAGTAGCTTTAGCCTGTCTAATCGTTTACTTATGTCGATCACAGGCCGCACAAAGACGCCGGTTTCAATTCCATTATTGAAATTCGTCAGTGCCAGGCTATTGGCAAAGTTCCAGCCACTGCGTTTATACAGGTGCTGAACAATATTCTGGTAGCCCTTGTAGCGGTCGCTCCGCTGGTAGGTCATCAATTGGTAGTTGAATATGTGATCCCGGGCGTCTTTAAGTCCGAGTGAGAAGCGTACGATGTTCTCGTCTGCAGGCGCAGGCTGAAAGGGCAGGCCCCATTCCCGGCTGAACTCTACAAAACGCAGTCGTTCCAGTGGACGAAATTTTTCTGCAACATGCTCCAGGTCTATATTGGACACCATCTGCAGACTTCGTCGCTTGCTCAGCGTTGCCGTATTGGTGAACTGTACCCGGGCTGCAACACCCCTGTCATCGCCCTCGTTGCGGGAAGAAAATGCATTGGCATCGTAATTACTTATGGCAAACTCTGTTTTTACAATGTTGTTTTTGTTTACCTGGTAGTCGGCAGCAACGCTGAGCAGTTGTTGTTTTTTGGGCGTTACTAACTTCATAACAGGCTCGAAACTTCCCTGCTTTACCCCCGCTATCGGCTGTATAAAACGAAACACTTTGCCGTTGGCGCCATTAAAATCCGGAACATAATTGCCCCTGCCCGCACCCAGCTCCGTAAAAGACAGCGCATATTTAGCATTGATAGAATCGATGGAATAACGATAGAATGAATCGGTGAAAAAGCCCGCCGTATAATAGATCTTCTCGTAGAGGATTCTGTCTTTGGAAAATGAGTCGAGGAGGACGGTTGGGTAAAAAGCATTGTTCACACTATCTCCAAGATTGAATAAAAAGGTCTTTTGCCTGTCGTCGAGGGTTTGATTGATCTGTGAGTTTTTTGCATCGCTGTTTTGAAAGGCGCCGATTTTTATTTTTAGTTTCTGGCTGATGTCGACGGTTTGAAAAGCATAGAGGTTGGAATTTAAAAAATTACGGTCGGCATATTCAAACTCTATCTGTATGCGGGAATCTTTGGTGATCATCCGTCTAGGCGTGAACGTTACTTCTGCTGTATTGTAGTTGATCACATAATCCTGGTCTTCGCCACGCTGCAATGCTTCGCCATCGAGAAATACACGCTCGGTACCTGCAAGCACAATAAAGAAGAATTCATTGTTGGCACCTTTTAGCCGGTAAGGTCCCTGGTTACCTTCGAGCCCCTGAAAGATGTTCCGGTTGAACTTGCCTTTGGCAATCGATCCGCTCAGAAGTGTGCTGCTGGTTATGCTTGGCGACAGGCGCTGTTCGGTTCGAAAGGCAATGCCTTCCAGCCTTTTATAAAAGTTTAGAAAGTAAAGCCCGTTTTGACGAATGTCGATGTCGCCAAGGTTGAGTTGCCAGTTTCTTTTTTTGAACTGTAAAAACACCTGGTCAAATTCATTGAGTTGCTGGGTGGTGCCGTCTGGCTGAATTGGAATATTATTGTCTGTGATAGCAGCAGCGATCTCTATGCTGTCGCCCAGCATTCCATTCAACTGCCATTGAAAATTAGAATTTACTACCGCATCCTGTTTATTGCCGAAAGAAAGGGACCGTCCAAAACTTCCTGTCGACTGAAGGTTACCAAATTTAAATAAGCCCCTTGAACCGTCGGACGAAGGCTCGTCGCTTGCGGGCTTTAGAAAAGTATATTTCGCTATACTATCATAATTTAAATGTTGCACAATGGCGTTTAACCTGCCGGGAAACACACGGTAGGACAAAGTGATGCTGTCGGTTGCAGGCTTCAATTTCCAATACAAAATGGCACTGGCAAAATCGAGGCGGTACGTTGAGGAGTCGATGCCGCTGATGAAAAAGGTTTTGGGGATAATGCTCACGGTGTCGAGCATCAGTGAATCGGTCCGAATGGCCATTGTTTTAGCCCTGAGGTTGGAAGACGGTGAATAAGGTAATTGCTGACTCTTGGCCAGTGTGCTCAGGAAAATGAAAAATAAAAAGGATATGGAGCGGAGCACTTTGACCATTTAGTTTGGCTAGTTGTAAAATTGTGCAAAATCTGGCTGGCATCCCCAATATTTCTGTTAAATAAGCTGATGCCCGCAAATGGCTGCACCTACAAGCAAGCATCCAATTTACACCACGAATATTTTGCGGTATTTCCAATCCAGATTTAAGACGAGCAAACATGAAGCTGCTACTGCCAGTCAGCACGGCCGGTCGCAAAAGAAACAGCCCGGAGTTAAACCCCGGGCTGCAATTATGTAGTCTGAGTCGAATTATTTTTCTGAAGAAAGACCAGCCATCAGGTAGTCTTTGTGCATGCGGGAAATATTGGTAATGGAGATTTCTTTCGGACAAACGGCCTCGCAGGCACCCGTGAACGTGCAGCTGCCGAATCCTTCCTTATCCATTTGTGCTACCATGCTCAACACCCTGTTACTACGCTCAGGCATACCCTGGGGCAGCAAAGACAGGTGGGCGATCTTGGCAGCTGTAAAGAGAGAAGCAGAAGCGTTTTTACAGGCTGCCACACAGGCACCGCAGCCTATGCAGCTGGCTGCACCGAAAGAAGCATCTGCTTTTGATTTTTCGATGGGCTGTGCATTACCGTCTACGGCATTACCTGTATTTACAGAAACAAATCCTCCTGCCTGGATGATACGATCAAAGGCAGAGCGGTCGGTTACCAGGTCTTTCACGATCGGAAAAGCGTTGGCTCTCCATGGTTCTACTACGATCGTATCGCCGTCTTTAAAGGCACGCATGTGCAATTGGCAAGTGGCAGTAGCCTGCCAGGGGCCATGCGGTTTGCCATCAATGTGCATGGCGCAGGATCCGCAGATACCCTCGCGACAATCATGGTCAAAAGCGATCGGGTCTTTCCCTTCAACGATCATCTGTTCATTCAGCACGTCGAACATTTCCAAAAAAGACATTTCCGAAGAAATCTCCTTTACTGCGTATGTTTCAAAACTCCCTTTTGCCTGTTTGTTTTTCTGGCGCCAAACTTTAAGCGTCAGGTTCATGTTGTAATGCTCCATAGATATTTTTCCTGTCTCCCATTCGGAGAACTTATTTTGAGGCCTGTTTTATAATTCGACTTCTGGTAAAAGCTCACTTGTTGCGGCGGTTACTTCTTGTCTAATTCAGCTTCCCAAGGTAAAGAACTATTAGTAAAATGA
>JBGTIL010000222.1:0-2204 GCA_041745695.1 Chitinophagaceae bacterium
GTCGTTAATAGCTTCGAATCTTACTCTTTAAAAACAAAACTTGCTTTGCAGCCACCCCTATAAACGGGGTGGCTTTTTTTTGCATAATGCAATACATTTGCAACTCACAAACTTGTTCACAGAACAATCTTCCATTGTAAATGACCAATTCATATCTCGGACTAGTTGAACAGACTTTTGATTTTCCTCAGGAAGGCTTGGCGTTAAAAGACGGATATCTTCATTTTAACGGTCTTGACATTAAAGCCCTCATAGACAAGTACGGTACCCCGCTCAAAATCTCTTACCTGCCCAAGATTGGTTCCCAGATCAACAAAGCCAAGGAGATGTTTGCGAAGGCAATGAAGAAACACAAGTATGAGGGACAATACTACTACTGCTATTGCACCAAAAGTTCTCACTTTAGTTTTGTTGTGGAAGAAGCACTGGCGCACAATATTCACCTGGAAACATCTTACGCCTACGACCTGGAGATTGTAAAAAAACTCTACGAGAAGAAGAAGATCAACAAGGATATTTTTATCATTTGCAATGGCTTCAAACAAAAGGGCTACACCCGGCGGATCGTAAACCTGCTCAATTCAGGTTTCAAAAATGTGATCCCGGTGCTGGATAATAAAGAGGAACTGAATGCCTACAAACGCTCCGTCAAAAGTCCTTTCAAACTGGGCATACGCGTTGCCGCAGAAGAGGAACCCACCTTCCCTTTTTATACTTCCCGTTTGGGTATCCGGCCGAAGGATATACTTGAGTTTTATGTAGATAATATTGAGGGATACGAAGACAAGTTCCAGCTAAAAATGCTTCATATCTTTTTGAATAAAGGCATTAAGGACGATATCTACTATTGGTCGGAACTAAACAAGATCATCAACCTGTACTGCCAATTAAAGAAGATCTGCCCAGAGCTGGATTCTATCAACATCGGCGGTGGGTTTCCAATCAAGCATTCTCTCGGTTTTGCTTACGACTACCAATTTATGATCACCGAGATAGTTGGCAACATCAAAGCCGCATGCAAACGGAACAAAGTTCCCATGCCCAACATCTTTACCGAATTCGGCAGCTATACAGTGGGGGAGAGCATGGCCCACATCTACAGTGTGATCGGTGAGAAAGCCCAGAACGATCGCGAAACCTGGTATATGATCGACTCCTCGTTCATCACTACGCTTCCCGACACCTGGGGCATAGGCGAGAGATTCCTGATGCTACCCATTAATAAATGGGACCAGGAACCCCAGCGCGTCGTGCTCGGAGGCATTACCTGCGACAGTCACGATTACTATGACAGCGAAGAGCACATCAACGAAGTGTTTTTGCCAAAAACAGATGGAGATGAGCCCCTGTATGTTGGCTTCTTTCATACCGGGGCCTACCAGGACCAGATCAGTGGATATGGTGGTATCAAGCACTGTTTGATTCCTTCTCCCAAACACGTAATTATTGAGTACGATAAGAACGGCAAGTTGGTTGACTGGCTCTATGCAAAGGAGCAATCGGCGCAAAGCATGCTTAAAATATTAGGCTATATTAAATAATAGCGCCGGCTTTGCTGCGAATTTCGCCGGGCCCCCGAGTGGAGCCAGCAGCGAAAAATTGCATGCCCTTATTACAAAAATAGAAATGTCCATGAAAGTTTTGTTGCTGCTGCTAACCCTTCTGGCTTCGAAAGCCCATGCACAATCAGACGAAGTGCAGGTGAAAAACGCTATTGAAATATTATTCCGTGGTATACGTACTGCAGACACCGCCCTCATGCAAACCGTTCTCTCACCAGGTGCAACTTTACAAACCATTGCAGGCACTGCAGGTCAGGAAGTGATTCAGGCAGCACCGATTTCCCGTTTCCTCGCGTCAATTGCCAAACCGCATGCAGAGCCCTACGATGAACAGATCAGTTTCGGTGCCATAAACATTGATGGCCCGCTGGCGTCTGTATGGACACCTTATAAATTTTATGTAGGTACCACATTCAGCCACTGCGGTGTCAATTCATTTCAGCTCGTAAAACTAAATGGCGCCTGGAAAATTCATTATATAATAGATACCAGGCGAAAAGACGGTTGCCCGGACTAACGAAACACTCAATGAAAAAACCCTTCGCGTTTTGAAGGGTTTTTTCATTTAAGGTTAGAGAGCTCAACAACCGAAGGTGATTCCTTAGTCTATTGAAATTTGTTTTACAGGTGCTTTCACCTCTT
>JBGTIL010000223.1:0-13393 GCA_041745695.1 Chitinophagaceae bacterium
GGTATTATTGACAACAACTTTTTAGGAGGCATGAGCGCTTCCAACAAAAAAATGTGGCGCTTCGCCGGTCATTATTTTAGTGCTCCGGATTTCGACAAGTTCGTAACACTGATGAATTACCTGGAAACCCAGGCTGCTGACCGTGTTTGGATGACAACGCTCCAGGAATTTTTAGAATACCGCGAAACGAAAAGGGTGGTGGTGAAAACCGAATCCCTATCCGGAAACACCCTCACTATCACCCTCGATCTTTCTTCCCTCCCTGCCAATAATCGCTTTCGCGATATGTCGCTGCTGGTAACGGCCAATACGGGTATCAGTTCCGTTTCGGTTACCGGTGCAGACGGAAGTTCATTTAATGCTGCTACAGGGCTGATCAACATCTTTGAGAAACAAAACGCACCGCTGGTATCGCTGCCGGTAATACTGCACGGGTTTTCTGCCCAGCGCAATAACAATGCAGTCAATTTGAAGTGGAATGCAACTGTATCTGCAGCAACATATTTTACAGTAGAGCGGAGTAGCAATGGAAGTGACTTTACCCCCATTGGATCAGTAAAGAACACTACAGCTGGTACTCAAACTCATTCGTTTAAGGATGCTGCGCCACTGGAAGGCAATAATTCGTACCGAATTAAAATGCACGAACTCGGTCAGTCGCCGCGCTATTCGGCTATTGTGCTGGTGCGCTTTTCGGTACTTGATAAGACGGTTATTTATCCCAACCCCTTAAAGGGACGAACTGTTAGTGTTACACTTGCAGGATCGCTGGTAGGTGTTGCTGATCTGTGGGTGACCAATACCAGTGGTTCTGTAGTACACCAGCAGAAAATACAGGTAGGCAGCGGGCGCCAGATCAAAATAAATCTTCCATCAGCTATTCCGCCAGGCACGTACATAGTGGAACTTGCAGGAGGAGGTAATCTGAAAGAATCGATGATGATCGTTTGCCTTTGATTTTTATAGCGGCTAACTGTTGAACCTTGTGTAAGACAACGTACACTGAGCGCAGCTCCTACAATACCTGTCCATCCCTTATTATCACTGGAGAACCTTCAACCAGGAATGCCGAGGCAGGTTCTTCGTTTTTTAAGAAGACAAAGCTTTTGCCGTAAAGATTCTCGAAATCAACTTCTACCGAAAACGCAAGGGTTTTATGCACTCTCCACCGCGGGTGTTCTACAGCATACAGCAGGGTGCGGTTGCGTCCTTTGTTATAGCCCCAGTAGTGCTCACAAATAAACTCCTGCTCCGATTGTTCCTCCATCTCAAAAGCCTCAGTAGAAGCAACAATACCCAGGGAGTTCCATTGCTTTTTCTTCCAGCGGTAGGCAACGCTTTGCGTGTCGCTTCCTACCTCAATGGCATGGCTCATAGGCAGGGTCTCGTAAGGCTCATTGTATAAATAATTGGCGCCGAATGAGATGGCCCATTTTGGAACAATTTCTTTGATGAAAACAGTGCCGCGCCTCCATTTATCATGAACTTTCTGGCGAACATAAAACCGGAGATTAACTTCTTCAAAACTAGAATGTAAAGGAATTGAAAAACCCTTGAGCCGCGTCTTTAAAAACATAAATCCAATGAGGCTCACGAAGCAGGTACCGTTGTGCAGGTCCAGCTCTGTGCCCGCAGGTACATAGGGTTGCAACAGCGCAGCATCAACAGGGTAATTAACCATGATCAGTTTTCGCCACTCGGCTTGTAAAAATATTTTTTGGGGCAAATGAATAGTTTATTTATGACCAGGTATGCCTTGATTACAAGACCTGCCTCTTACAGACCTCTAACAAAAAGGGGCAAACTTTGGTTCATGATGCCGAAATGATTTAGGTAATCCGCAGTGGAGGTCCAAAGATTTCTATGATATCATTACCGAACTAGAGTGTGCTTTATGCTGGGGGCGCTTCCACTGCCAACCAGACGAAGAAACTCTTCCATTTTTCTTGATGGCTAAAAGAAAAAAGCCATCTTCGACTTCGTCGTTACCGTTACAAATCTTTGAGGCGGTGGTCCTCATTTTGCTGATGTACTAAAATGTTGTGAGCGCACTGTCTTTGCTCTTAGAGCATACCCTGTTATCCTTCCCTTTTTGTAGTGGGATAATGTATAATCTAGCTTTTTTTCCTGCTAAGTGCGCAATGTGTTGACACGGGGAAGTTTTAATATAAATGGAAAAAAATACCAGCAGGCATTGAGATTATGCCAGCAATTTTTGCATTTGGACAACTTGAAGCGTTAAAGGGTGCCGACAACACGGAAAGAAAGCTGATTACAAAGTTATCGAAAATTGAAGATGTCGTCCAGTTGGCAAAGTAACATTACACTGTCGGCTGACAGCTTTTTTTTATCGATTGCATGTAGTTTACAGCTAGGTCCGAAATATGAACATCGTACTGAAATTGATGGTATCTGCTTGTCTTTGCCGTACTTAGTAGCCAATCATATTTTTCCGATATGTCTGAACAAAATCTGGCTACAAGTTCTGCAAGCAGATCGTGTCGTTTGTTAGATTTATAACTTTTAAATCTTTGCCACTCCTCTATTGAATTAATACGAACAGGTTTAGAATCCGCTACCGAATGGTCAAATGGAAAAATTTTGCATGAAACAAAGTGTAGTGACGCGTAAAAGCCTGTAGTAATTATCCAATCACGATACTTCTTTTCCACATTAAGGAGGGTGCATACCTCTTCATTATGTTCTCCATGTTGGAAGACTTCAATATTACTTCTTATATTTTGCGAAAAAGCCATCGTGCTCTAAACAATTTTCATCTAATGTGTCAGAGTCAGGCGTAAATGTAAACGTGACATCAAAAGTGTCACAATCAGCCTCATTTTTGAAAGCACGAGCAATACTAAATGACTTCAAAAAGCTTTCATTTATAAAATCATTCCTGTCAACGATCAAAAGGGTATTAAAAGATGTGATCGAATCAGCCCGCAGGTGCAATCCTATAACTTTAAACCCAATACTTTCTATCTGTTTATGCAGGGTTTCCGAGAGACTTTTGACCTTCTCATAGTTTTCTCCAAACAGTCTTAAATTGACTGAAATTTGCTCTGACCGCCCAATTTGTTTGCCAGTGAGATACGCTTCGATTACATCGTTATGTGTGACTGCGCTCTCCTGTGTTTCCCATTTTTGGGCAGACTCGTGTTTAGATTTATGAATATCTGTATTTGGAGCCATAATCATTTCAATGCAATAATAATGCAATTTCTGAAAGAAAATTATTCACAGGTAGATATTTTTTTGTGAATAACCAACCAATCCTAAACTCAAGTAATGGCTGAATAATGATGATCTGCAACGAAATGTAAGGTAATTGATCGCTAGTTTACAGAAGGATTTTTACACCTGAATAACAGTCTGATGCCTTGGGCTTGTTCATAAAAGTCGGGAATACGCCACTTGGAAACCGCTTTTAACATTACTTCAATCTTGCCCACAGCTAGATCAAACCAGCCTTGGCACTGATCTCGAGCATCCTGTCCAGCGATTTTTTGGCCTGAAGTCTTAAGCCCTCATCCATGTGCAGTTCGGGCTGCCCGTATTTCATGCAGAGGTACACCTTTTCGAGTGTGTTGCGTTTCATGTGCGGGCAGTCGTTACAGGCACAGTTGTTATCAGGTGGTGCTGGGATGAAGGTTTTGGTAGGCGCCTGCTTCATCATCTGGTGGATTATACCAGCCTCTGTTGCCACGATAAACTCCTGGGTGGGGTCTTGCTGGCAAAACTGCAGCAACTGCGTTGTTGAGCCTATAAAGTCGGCTATACGCAACACCGGTTCTTCGCACTCCGGATGAGCAATGAGCTTTGCCTGTGGATGGCGCACCTTCAAACCCATCAGTTTCTGCAGGCTGAAGATTTCGTGCACCATGCAGGCACCATTCCAGAGAAGCATATTCCTGCCTGTGGTACGGTTGATCCAGCCTCCAAGGTTTTTATCAGGTGCAAATATGATCTTTTGCTCCGGCGGAAAACTTTCAACGATTATTTTGGCATTGGAAGAAGTGCAGATAACGTCGGTTAAGGCTTTTACCCCGGCCGAACAATTGATATAGGAAATCACGATGTGATCAGGATGCTGCTCTTTAAATTTCTTGAACAAAGGCGGAGGACAGCCTTCACTCAAAGAGCAACCGGCTTTGAGATCAGGTATTACTACTTTTTTAGTGGGGTTTAGAATCTTAGCTGTTTCTGCCATGAAATGAACACCGGCAAATACAATCATGTCGGCATTGGTTGTGACCGCCTTCTGCGCCAGCCCGAGGCTGTCGCCAATGTAATCGGCAATATCCTGGATGTCTGGTTCCTGGTAGAGGTGAGCCAGGATGATGGCATTCTTTTCTTTTTTTAATTTTTCTATTTCCGCAAACAGGTCCAGGGTTGGGTCTATTTCGATGTCCAGAAAACCATTCTCTTCCAAGCCATTTTTAGCAGCTATCAACAATTCTTCCTGCATATAATATTATATAGTATTACTTAATTTATATAAAGAGACTACTACTATTAAGGGTGTGAATTCGTGGAAAACTTGATTCAGGTAAAAGTGAACCTCGCCCCAATTAGGGTTATACACAAAATGAGCCCCGGTTTTACACAGCAAAGGTATTGCAGATAGAGAAGTAAGAGCGATTTTCAACAAGCATGTGCATTTCGGGGCATGAATAAAAAAAAGCCACATGGTCTTTTTTTGCAGTGTGAACAGCATGAGTATAACCGTGGAATAAATCACCTGGAAAATGATGTTGGCGGCTACTCAAAACTTAAACGCCATCGACCCACTTTTTCATACAGCGATTTTTGGTATTTATCCCCACCGAAGTCGGGTAATACACACACCCGACCATCGTAAAAACTGCACCGAAGATTTCGTAGAAGATACACAAGTAAAAAAGTACTTTCCACTAAAACTCACCCGAACGAAACCCGCTAATAGTGGGTATTAGCGCTGGTTTTCCACAATTTGTGAATAGCTCCATTTACCCTATTTTTGCCCTTCTTAAAAAAAACCGGGACGCTTCTATGTCAATACTTCAAACGATCAGGGACAAAGGTGCTATTATATCTGCCTTTGTTATTGGACTCGCCCTTCTTGGATTTATACTTATGGATGCCTTTTCAGGGCGCACCGGTGCAGGTGGCAATGATACTGTTGTAGGCAGTGTGAACGGCAGGGAGGTGGACTATGTAGCCTTTCAAAAAAAAATAAAGGAACAGGAAGAAGGCGCCAAACAACAGGGCATGACGCCGGAGCAGCTGCAGGAGAATGTGTGGAATGGCGAAGTAATGCAGATCCTAATGGATGACCAGTTTGAAGAATTGGGGATGACAGTAGGAAAGAAGGAACTGACAGACTATCTCTTCGGCATCAATCCTCCGCAAGATCTGAAGCAACGATTTACCGATCCTGCAACAGGGCAGTATGATGCTAACCAGGCTTCTCAGCTTATCAATAACATCCGGAAGTCTGGCAAACCTGAAGACAAAGCGCAATTAAATAACTACCTCGAAAGCCTCATTTTTAACCGCAAGGTTGAAAAGTATACCTCTTTGTTAACCAATAGTGCTTACTTTCCAAAATGGTTCCTGGAAAAGCAGGCAGTAGATAATAGCCTGATAGCTAAGACCTCTTATGTAACAGTTCCTTACACCTCTATATCTGACAGCAGTGTGAAAGTGAGCGATAAGGATATCGAGTCTTATATAGATGATCATAAAAAAGAGTTCGAACAAAAAGAAGAGTCCCGCTCTATATCTTATGTTGTTTTCGATGCCGCCCCAACCGCATCTGACAGTGCGGCGGTTCGTGAGCAGGTGGGCAGCCTGAGCAATGCCTTCGCCGCAGCTACAGACGCTAAAAGTTTTCTGGTTCAGCAGGGAAGCGGGCTTGAATTTCTGGATGCGTACCTACCCGGAAGCAAGATCCAGATTACTGTTAAAGACTCCATTTTTGCATTACCTACCGGAGGTATCTACGGTCCTTACCTGGATGGAGGCTCTTATGTGCTGGCAAAAAAGATCGACGTTAAAACCTTACCTGACTCAGCAAAAGTTCGGCATATACTGGTGAAAACCACAGACCCCCAGGCACAACGCGTTATCCTTGACGACAGCACCGCCAAAAAGCGCATAGACAGTATTGCACTCGCTATGAATAACGGAGCTTCCTTCGATTCGCTGGCTATGCGCTTATCGCAGGACGAAGGAAGTGCATCGAAAGGCGGGGTATATGATTATTTTCCGCAAGGGCAGATGGTACCAACCTTTAATGAGTTTGCTTTTGAAAAGCCGGTTGGAACACGTGGCGTGGTGAAAACAGACTTTGGTTATCACCTTATAGAAGTACTCGGGCAAAAAGGATCGCAGCCTAACTACAAAATTGCTTACATGGCAAAGGCGATAACGCCCAGCAGCGAAACAGACGACGCCGCCAGTTCCGCAGCCAGCACTTTTGCAGGCAACAGCAGTGATCAAAAGGCGTTCGACGCCAATTTTGATAAAACCCTCAAAGCACAAAACCGGAATAAATTAGTAGCACAGGATATATTACCAGGAGCTTCAGAAATAACCGGGCTTGGTTCTTCCCGCACGCTGGTAAGAAACATTTTTTCTGCCGACAAGGGTGCTGTATTGCAGCCCGAAAGAGTGGGCAGCGCTTATATAGTGGCTGTAGTGACAGAGATCAACGAAGCAGGTACTCAAACAGCAGCCAAGGCACGTACCGCTGTGGAACCCGTACTTCGGAACAGGAAAAAAGCGGAAATGCTGAAACAAAAACTGGGAACCATAACAACACTGGAGGCAGCAGCAACAAAACTGGGTCAGCCGGTTCAGGTCGCAGACAGCCTCAGGTTCAATGGAACCAATGCAGCATTCGGTTTCGAATCTAAAGTCATTGGCGCAAGTTTTAATGCGTCCTACAAGGGCAAGGTTGTTCCCGAAGCGATTGAGGGACAGTCTGGCATTTTTGTACTCCGGGTGGATAACATCGGTACAACATCGGTGCAGAACGGAAGTATCCAGGAACAGCGCAGCATGTTGCAAATGCAGGCACGACAGAACGCGATGTACCGTTCTCCACTGGAAGCACTGAAAACGGCTGCCAAGATCAAAGACAACCGGGCCAAGTTCTTCTAACACACCTGGTTTAATTTATACAAAGCCGCTCCTTTTCAGGGTGGCTTTTTTTATGGAGCGACTGCACCTGTATAGCGTCCACAGCGTTTTTGTCGGTGCCTGAAGGAAGTGTCAATTCCATAATCTTAGCAACACCTTAGTGCTGATGCTTACTACCTTTACAGCATGAGCGATCTGATGATGAATAAAGTGGCTGCCAGCGGGCTGCTAACGCTTGACCTGGAAAGGTTTGTTCCTCCGGCAGAGCAAAGCGCCGTGTTTGACCTGAAGGAGCACCTGTTTATGGGTTTGATTTTAAAAGAAAAGGATTTCAGGGAAGGGATGAAAAACTTCGACTGGCAACAGTATACGGACAAGCACGTGGCCGTTACCTGTACCGTAGATGCAGTTATCCCGGTGTGGGCTTATATGTTGCTGACCTCTTACTTGCAGCCCGTTGCCCGTGAAGTGTATTTAGGAACAGCAGCCGAATTACACAAGCATTTACTGCTTCGCAATATAGAGGCAGTAGACGTTGAAGTATTCAGAGATCAAAAGGTGGTAGTAAAAGGTTGCGGTGAAGTTCCAATCGAGCCATATGCCTATGCCGCGATTACTCAAACATTGCTACCGGTAGTTAAGAGCATTATGTACGGAGAGCCTTGTAGTACGGTACCGGTTTACAAAAAAAGATAATGAAACAATTTTTGGTTTTTGGTTTATTAGCATTGTTGGTAATTGCTTGTGGCGACGAAGAAACGCCGGCCGCTGCAGCCAGCGAAGAAGGGACGACAGAACCTTCCAGGTCTGCGTTGCTGGCACCGTTGCAAAAACTGTCTGCTCTTAGAAATGCTAACTCCACTTTTTCTGCCGAGTTGTTTTCTGATTTCTTTCCTGCAGGGGCAATAGACACGGCTGCAGCAAGCCCATTCGATAAAGCGTACTTCCAACAGTATGCGGCCTATCTCGTGTATAACGAGGACAGTTCACGTGCACTGGATGCTTATTCTTACAGTCATTTCTTTCTACCCGGCAACGAAAAAAGGGAATTAAAAAGTGGAAGCCCGGAAACAGAATTGGCTTTACTGGATTTTAATAAAGGCACACGGCAACGCGTCAGTTTTTTTGGACCCTCTTATACGCTGCTCGATGCAGGATGGAAAGATGGTAATACTATTTTAGTTGCTGTAGGTGAAATAATTGGTGATAACAAAATTCACCCGGAACTCTGGGAGTTAAACCTGCAGGAGTTTACAAAAAAGATAAGCGCCTACCCCGATACCTTACGCTACCGGATGCCCTAGTGCAAGCGTTGCTGTCGTTGGTTTAGAACCATCCACGTCGTTTAAACATGAGCAGCATGCCTACCGGGATGAATACCATCAAACCAACGGCGGTATAAAAGCCCCACTCGTTATGTGCTGTGGGTATCACGTCGAAGTTCATTCCGAAAATACCGCCGATAACAGTGGCGGGTGCAAGCAGACAGGTTACAATAGCCATCACCTTCATCACTTCATTCATGCGAAGGTTCACATTGTTGATGTACAGATCCTGCATGCTCAGCATGATATCACGGTAGTTTTCGCTCAGGTCGTGGGCCTGTATGATGTGGTCGTGCACATCTTTAAAATACTTGGTGGTGCGGTCTTCAAGCAGGTCGCTTTCGCTGCGGATGATACCGCCAACCAGGTCGCGCACCGGAGCTATGTTTCTTTTTAAAACAATCATTTCCTTCCGCAACTGGTTAATACGAGTTAAGGCTTGCTTGTTGCTTTCGCGGATCACTTCCTCTTCCAGCAGTTCAATTTTTTCGCCCAGCTTTTCCATTACCATAAAGTAATTATCTACAATGAGATCAAGCATGGCGTAGCACAGGTAATCGGCCCCTCGTTGCCGCAGCTTACTGTGCGATAAGCGCAACTTATCGCGAATGGGATTGAAGACATCCCGCAGCGGATCTTCCTGAAAAGTGAGTACAAAATCTTTTCCCAGGATAATACTGATCTGCTCCTGTTCTACCGTACAATCCGCGTCATTAAAATAGAGCATATTCAGCAGGCAATACAACACATCATCTACCTCGTCCATTTTCGGACGTTGGGTAACGCTAAGTATATCTTCAATGATGAGCGGATGTACTGCAAAGTGATCGCAGACTTTTTCTACATCGGGCTTGCGCAAGCCGTCGATATTGATCCAGGCAATATGATTGTTGTTCTTGAAAGGAAAACAATGGACTACGTCTTTCAGAACATGTTCCTCAAAAGTTTCCGCGTTATAATCGTAAACGGTAATGGCTATGGCATCGGAATCTTTGCGGGCAGGGGCGGTTCTGGGGCTTGCGGAAAGAATCTGTTTGGTGCGCCGGGTACCAAACAAAACCTCTGGTATAATATAGCGCAGGTATTTAGGTGCAAGCCTTTTGACTCTCATCGGGAAAAGGGGCGGTTATTTAGCTATTGAATTATAGAACTGGATAACTCCTGCAAACTGGTCATCGGTATTTTTGATGGCAGCCATCTTATCGGACTGTATAAATGCAGTGAGTTCTTTTGCATGCAGTGGCAGGGCAGCAGGAATATCTCTTAATTTTTTCACCGGGATGAGCTTGCCATCCATGCTGATTATATATTGTTCTTTTGTTTCGATGCGCTGCTCCAGTGTAGCAGAGCCATATTTTCTTTGTTCATAAACAGTCTTGATCAATTTTTTGTACAAAGAGGCCTTGCCACTCACGAGCCATAAAAGCCAGGAACCTTTTTGGGCGGGACCTTCCGGCAAAAGTGAAGTTGAATAAACAAACCGGAAATTCGTTGCAGCAACGGTGTCCTCGAGTACCAGTTCCTTCAGCTGTTGTGTTTGAGCAATAAATTCAACGCCAAACTGATCAAGGTAGTGTACATTATTAGTTACAAGGTCTACTTTCAGAGACAGGTTTTTGAAGTTGCTTTCATTTTTCATTACAACCATTCCTGAGAGCCATTGGTCGCGAAAGAAAGGGGAACCTTCTACTATCTCAAAAAAATCGGTAGTAGCAAGGGGTACACCGCCTACACTCTGGGATATACTGCCCGCGCGGATGTTGTTGTCCTGTTGTATGTTCACCCGTACCTGTGCCTGCACCGCCTGGGGAAGCAACACCACCAGCATACATAGCACAGCAAGTATTTTAAGCAGGTGAAGCATCTGTTGAAATTAGTTATTTTATATTTCCCTGTGTTTATAACGACTTGATCGCTTTTTCCAGGTCTTCCGGCGTATTGATGTCAACACCCATAGGCCCGGTAAGCGCCATGCGCAGCGGAACGCCGTGTTCGAGATACCTCAGGCACTCAATCTTTTCGGCATCTTCCAGTGGTGTTACCGGCCACAGTGTAAATTGAAGCAGTAATTCTTTGCGGAAGCCATAAACACCAATGTGGCGGTAATGGGTAATTGTTCCTGCAGTGTTTCTTGGGTAGGGTATCAGGCTTCTGCTAAAGAAGAGGGAGTTCATGTTGCGGTCTACACAAACCTTCACTACGTTCGGGTCGTGGAGCGATGTTTTGTCTTTGATCACATCCATCAGGGAGGCAACCTGTACCGTTTTATCATCAAACAGCGCCAGCAGTTTGCTAAGTGCTTCTGTATTTACAAAGGGCGTATCGCCCTGCACATTTACGATAACATCCACATGCATCAGGGCCACTGCTTCGGCAATGCGATCGCTTCCGCTTTCATGATCCTTTCGTGTCATGATCACGTGACCCCCAAGATCTTCTATTTCGCCCCGGATGGCATCGCTGTCAGTAGCTACAATTACATCGCTGAACAGCCCTGTTTTTTTCGTGGCAATGTAAGTGGTTGCTATAACTGTTTTGTTGCCGAGCATTTGCATCAGTTTACCCGGGAACCGACTGGCTGCGTAGCGTGCAGGAATGACAGCAATTTTTTTCATACAGTTGAAAAACGGTTTTTTAAACGGCTTCAGAAGGGGTGATGTATTTATCAAACCACAAAGTGCCAAAGGGCAGAAAGGCAGACACTCCACCGAGCAACAATTTTGAAAAGGTCCACCGGAGCAGTTGCTGCGCGAGTACCAGGTGTACGCCATAAAGCAGGAAGAGAACGCCGTGAAACCAACCAGTATAGGTTACCATGGCCGGCAGGTGCCAGATGTATTTAAAGCACATGGCTACAATCAGCACTACCCAGGAAAAAGCTTCGGCGTAACCTAAAAAACGCAGCCGACTGATGACAGGATGTTGCTTTTTCATCTGGCAGCAAAGATAAAGGCCTCACTTATTTCATTTTCTCAAAAGGTTTACGCAGCAGCCGCAGAAAGTTTTCATCCTGATCGTTGGGATAATGACGGTCAAGACCGTAACGAATTTGTGCAGGATCCAGTACCCGAAACGTACCAAACAAGCGGTCCCAGATAGAAAGAACAGCTCCGTAATTGGTGTCTGTGTAGGGTTGTTTCCAGTGATGGTGCACTTTGTGCATATTGGGAGACACTAAAATGAGGCTTAGGAAAGCATCTGCCTTGCGTGGCAGATTGACATTAGCATGGGTAAAAGCCACAAAGAGCACCAGCACGGTTTGAAAAATCATCACTGCATACATCGGTGCTCCTGACACAAGAACACCCATGAAAAAGAAAACACCTCTCAGTACACTTTCCACCGGGTGGTGCCTTAGGCCGGTGGTCACGTCCACATTGTTATCTGCGTGGTGTACCAGGTGAAAGCGCCACAGAAAAAAGGTTTTGTGCTGCACCAGATGCACCAGCCAGCCGCCAAAAAAGTCGAGGAGTAAGAATGAGATAACGATAGTGGCAAGTACGTTAGCTCCCATCCAGTACACAAGCCCAAAGCCGTTGGCTTTACACCAGTCGGAAAGCAGGATGATCACGAGCGCCAGAAAAGTATGAATGATAAGATGAATGGTAGTAAACCCAAAATTAACTGCAGCGTGACGAAGCTTACCCTGCTTATACCTGGGCTGAAAAAGAGGAATGGCGCCCTCCAGTATCCAGAAGAGCAATAATCCGCCGATTAAAAAGGCCATTCTTTCGAGGGGGCGTTGTTCCAGCGTGCCAAAATAATCGAGGATGTTTTGGAGCATATAGCAGCTTTGCTGTAAGTTCCTCCAAAAATTGGGAAGGTCAAAAATTTCCATTGGCAATTACTGCAACGAGCCTGTTTCTATTGGTAAATATTGCAACGCGCGTTTAAAACTCAGGCATTTGAAGACGGTTCAAACTCTGCACCGCAATTAAAACAGTGATTCACTTTGTGAGCACCAACCGCCAGGTCGCCGAGGAAGAAGCCAAGCAGGGAAGAAAACCAGTTTACCGCTTTGCGGGGTGTTGACACCAGCGTAACGTTGAGAGACCCGCACTGCGGGCAGGGATTATCCTGTTGTCGTGCATGAACGATAGACTCCAGGATCTCTGTAGCCCGGGCTGCCTGCACTTCTGCAACCATCAGTTTAATGCCGCCGACGGCTGTTGTCCATATTGGGTTTATGGTTACGGTGTTCTCATCTTTGAGCCAGCAATTGATCCCCTCTTCCTGAAGCCTGCCCAGAGTGATATGCGCCTCGATATAATTGCTGTATACCTGGATAGACCTGAAACTATTTTCTTCCTCTCCGGAATGGAAAGCTTCGTTGTCGTGTTCTTCTTTGTGAGCCATGGCTAAGGTTGTGCACTTGAAAGACGCGTTGGCCGTGCCGACTAAAGTTACAGAACGTAAAAGAGTGTGACACAACAGCAGCTGCCAGTAGCACTGCAGCCCGCTACCTGATACCTGTTATTTGTACTCAGTATACAGGCGATTTGAAAACCAAGGGGAGTTGGTTCAAGAGCATGAACCCTTACTGGTTGAGCATCAACGGCATCACCAGCATTAAAACATCTTCATGCTCATCCAGCTCTGTCGGTTTTAAAATGCCTGCTTTGGTAGGAGTTGACAGTTCGATCCTCACTTCTTCACTGTCTGCGGCATTGAGCATTTCGATAAGGAATCGGGCATTGAAAGCAATGGTCAGGTCTTGGCCATCATACTGGCAGGCCATGCGTTCGTTGCCTTCGAAGCTGAAATCCACATCCTGAGCCGCCAAACCAAGTTCACTTCCACTTATATTCAATGCTACCTGGTTGGTGCTTTTGTTGCTAAAAACGCTAACCCTGCGCAGCGCGCTCTGGAAAAGACTTTTATTGACAACCAGCTTGTAGGGATTATCTGCAGGTATCACCACTTTATAATCCGGGAAGCGG
>JBGTIL010000224.1:0-8260 GCA_041745695.1 Chitinophagaceae bacterium
ACGAAACACAATGAAAAAACCCTTCGCGTTTTGAAGGGTTTTTCGTTTAATGTTAGAGAGCTCAACAATCACAGGTGATTCCTTAGTCGATTGAGATCTGTTTTACAGGTGCTTTCACCTCTTCTTTTTTGGGGAGATGCAGCACAAGAATTCCGTTGTTGTGCCTGGCTGTAATCTTCTCAGTGGCTATTTGCTCATCTATCGTGAACGAGCGCTTGAAGCCCTGAATCTTGAATTCGGTGCGAATACTTTTCTTTTCCGGAGCCTCATCATTCTTTGTTTCAGCAGAAATAGTGAGCAGGTTCTTATCGAGATCGATTTTAAAATCTTCCTTCGAATAACCAGCAGCCATCACTTCAATTTCATAACCGTTGCCAATATTGTTGATGTTCACGGAAGCGCCTTTTCCATTACGAAAAGCATTCGTGTCGTAATGACCACTGGAGATTTCGGGACTAAGCATGGTTTCGAGTACCCGGGATAAGTTTCCTGCGATTGGTCTTGAGTTCAAATTTAAGTAGGTCATGGTATTATGTTTTTAGTTGATTAATCGGTAACACAAGCTTCTTTGCAAACTGTAGTCCAGCACGAAATCATACGCCAATAAGGCTGATACTACCAAGAACGCAAGACATTATGTCCGAACCTTCCTCTAAAACATGATATTCTTTCACTTCCATACCTTTGCTAAAATTTTAAAGATGTATCCAGAAGAAATAGTGATTCCGATGAAAGAAGAGCTCACCGACAACGGTTTTAAAGAGCTGCGTAATAAAACGGAGGTAGATGAGCAGTTAAAGCAATCAGGCACAACGCTGGTGATGATCAACTCCGTTTGTGGTTGCTCGGCAGGCACAGCCCGCCCAGGTTTGTTGATGGCGGTTACCAACGCTTCTAAAAAGCCTGATTTTCTTACAACCTCATTCGCCGGCTTCGACCTAGAGGCGGTGCAGTCGCTGAGGCAGCACATGATGCCTTACCCACCGTCTTCACCGGCTATCGCCCTTTTTAAAAATGGTGAAGTAGTGCATTTTATTGAGCGCCACCAGATTGAAGGCAGATCCGCACAAATGATTGCCAATAATCTGATCAACGCTTTTGACCAGCATTGCAGTTAAGCATAACGGAAGGTTTATGGGCAGCAATCGAATAATTGAAAAGCATGAAAACTTTTCAGCGCATTAATGAAAGATTGCTGAAGTTTGCACGCCGCTGCCCATAAACCATAAACCGTTTTCATGTATCCCAACCTCTATTATGCCTTTAAGGATCTGTTTGGTATAAGCATTCCAGGTCTGCGATTCGTAAATTCATTTGGTTTCTTCCTGGCAATTGCCTTCCTCGCCGCCGCTGCACTCCTCGCCAAGGAATTGAAAAGAAAAAGCAAAGCGGGTCTGTTGCACCCTACAGAGGAGGAAATCACCGTGGGCAGTCCTGTGACCATCTCCGAGTTGGTGATCAACTTTTTGATTGGTTTTTTATTCGGCTACAAAATACTCGCTTTATTCTTCCTTAGTTCTGAGGCAACCCAGGATCCCCAGGCTTTTATTTTTTCCGGTATGGGCAACTGGCCTTTGGGTCTTTTGCTGGGGTCGATCTTCGCGGGACTAAAGTGGTGGGACAAGAAAAAACACCAACTCGCCAAACCTGAAAAGCGTAAAGTGCGCATTTGGCCGGAAGACCGCGTGGGTGAAATAACTGTGCTGGGGTTGATCTTTGGAGTGGTAGGAGCCAAAGTATTCGACATCTTCGAAAACTGGTCGAGCTTTTTGCAACGACCACTCGACTACCTGCTTTCAGGCGGGGGCCTCACTTTTTATGGAGGGCTGATTTGTGCCACGGTCGCAATTACCCTGTATGCCCGTAAACACAAAATAGGGGTACGGCACCTGGCAGATGCCATCGCACCGCCTTTAATGATCGCTTACGCAATCGGTCGGATAGGCTGCCAGGTATCGGGAGATGGCGACTGGGGCGTGTATAATACAGCTTTTGCTACAAGCCCCACCGGAATGTTGAGTCCTGCTGTGCCCGGGGCCTTCGAAATTACGGTGCAGCAAAATCGTGCGTTCTTCAGTGCAGACGAAGCCGAATTCGGCACCATTCCTACACTGCACGTTTCAAAACCTTCGGCTCTTCAATTTCTGCCCGATTGGCTCTTTGCCTACAACTACCCAAACAACGTGAACAAAGTGGGCATACCGTTGCAGGGCTGCGTTGAGCAACACTGTACTCAATTGCCCGTTCCAACCTTCCCAACGCCCCTCTACGAAACAATTGCCTGCACCATTTTGTTTTTTATTTTGTGGGGACTGAGAAAACGACTGAAGCCATTTGGGGCCGTTTTCGCCCTTTATCTCATTTTAAATGGCATGGAACGCTTTCTGATTGAAAAGATCAGGGTGAATAAAGAATTGAACATTTTCGGGATGCATCCTTCCCAGGCAGAAATTATTTCACTGGGTTTGGTGATCAGTGGTGTAGTACTTTGGGTGGTTCTGAAAAATAAATCAAACAACCTGAAAACCAGCTAAACGCAGCCCTGTGCCAACCTCATGCATAGATTATCATACCTATAACTTAAAAGAATGTACGGGAATTCGAGTATAGTACAATTTTTGCACCTAAGAATTTATCTTAAATGATTATGAATTTAGGGGTTTCCGTTTTAATTTCGCCGACAGAGCCAATACGTGTACTCTCTCTACACACTCTTCTGCGAACCATTTCCGGACAAACTTTTTTGATTACCACTTAAACAAGGATTAAATTATGAGGCAACTTAAAATTGCTACCCAGATCACGAATCGGGATTCACAGGCTGTTGAGAAGTATCTTCAGGAGATCTCCAAAATTCCAATGATTACACCGGAAGAGGAAACAACTCTTGCACAGCGTATTAAAATGGGTGATCAAAGAGCCTTGGATAAGTTGGTTCAGGCCAACCTACGCTTTGTGGTATCAGTTGCCAAGCAATATCAGCACCAGGGTCTGTCGTTGAGTGATCTTATCAATGAAGGTAATCTGGGTTTGATCAAGGCGGCGCAGCGTTTCGACGAAACAAAAGGATTTAAGTTCATTTCTTACGCTGTTTGGTGGATTCGCCAGTCAATATTACAGGCACTTGCAGAGCAGGGCAGGTTGGTTAGGCTTCCTCAGAACAAGATTGGAACTTATAATAAGGCCAATAAAGCATACATGGCCTTTGAGCAAGAGCATGAAAGAGAGCCGAGCACCGAGGAACTGGCAGACATTCTCGAAATGAGCGAAACAGAGATCAACAATATTTTTCAAAGCAATACGCGTCACACCTCTCTTGATGCCCCTGTTCACGAAGCAGAAGATGTAGCCATGGGCGACCTCCTGGAAGGTAGCGATGACACCGATGATGTAGTGATGAAAGATTCGCTCCGCAACGAGATTCGCCGTGTTCTGAAATCCCTTTCACCAAGGGAAGCTGAAATTGTAAACGCTTACTTTGGTCTGGACGGTGAAAACGGTGTAACTATCGAACAGATTGGACAGAAATACGATCTTACCAAGGAGCGCATTCGCCAGATAAAAGAACGTGCAATCAAACGCCTTCAAAAGGCACGCTACAGCAATGCATTGAAAGCTTATCTCGGATAAAAGAAACTGATTATATTTTAACAGCCCTGAACCCGCGTTCAGGGCTGTTTTGTGTTTAAATTTGCCGGCGAATGAGATGTTTTTTAGCCAGTCTTCTGCTTGTACTTCTGTTTGGTTGCGAAAAGGCTGTCGATTTCAAACTGGATGCGGCTCCTCCGGGGCTCGTTGTAGAAGCGACCATTGACGTAGGACAGTCGCCCAGGGTTGTTCTCAGTAAATCCCTTAATTACTTTTCGAAGATCACTCCGGAGCTGTTGGCTGAAAGCTTTGTACACAACGCCGTAATTAAAATATCCAACGGCACCTCCACTCATGTTCTAAAAGAATACAAGATTCCACTTACCGGAAATTACAACCTGTACTTTTATTCTACAGACTCTTCCAATTTCTCAACCGCCTTTGTAGGCGAACTGGGTAAGTCTTATACTATGACCCTGCAGCATGAGGCAAAAGAATACAAAGCAACCACTACTATTCCTGTTCAGAACAAGCGCATCGATTCCATTTGGTGGAAGCCAAGGCCTGGCGACACCAGTGAGGTGAGTGTGCTGTTAAAGGTTACCGATCCGAAAGGCTTCGGGAACTACGTGCGGTATTTCACTAAGAAAAACCGAGAACCATTTTTACCTGGTTTTACTTCTGTTTACGATGACCTGGTGATAGAGGGTACAACCTATGAACTGGAGGTAGAGCCGGGGGTAGACCGTAACGGCACGCTGAAAGGCGAGCGCTCTTTTATGCGCGGAGATACAGTGGTGCTCCAAATCAGTGGAATAGACAAACCTTCTTATGATTTCTGGCGGACCATGGAATATACCTACGCTTCTGTAGGCAATCCTTTTTCATCGCCCATCAAAGTAATCTCCAACATCAGCAATGGTGCCCTGGGTTACTTCGGGGGCTACGCTTCTCAATACAGAACAATCATCATTCCCAGGTGAGGCCTTTCGAATTGAACGACAAACCCTTATTTTACAATCATTTTTGACTTTAATCTTTTATACGTCTGATGGATAAGAATTCTCCCGAGAAAGTGCAGTTGTTGATCATTGGTTCCGGACCGGCCGGCTATACAGCGGCGGTTTACGCAGCGAGGGCTGCTTTAAAACCCGTTTTATACCAGGGCATTCAGCCCGGTGGGCAGTTGACAATTACAACCGATGTAGAAAATTACCCTGGCTTCCCTGACGGTATCCAGGGGCCGGAGCTTATGATTCATTTCGAGAAGCAAGCCCAGCGCATGGGGGCTGACCTTCGCTATGGTCTTGCCACTAAAGTAGATTTTAGTTCGCGTCCTTTAAAAGTGTGGATTGACGATGAGAAGTTAGTGGAGGCTGATGCCGTTATTATTGCTACCGGCGCGTCTGCCAAGTGGCTTGGCCTGGAGAGCGAACAACGCCTCAATGGCTACGGCGTCAGCGCTTGTGCTGTTTGTGACGGGTTCTTTTTTAAAGGCAAAGAGGTAGCCATCGTAGGAGCAGGCGATACTGCTGCAGAAGAAGCGCTCTACTTATCAAAGCTTTGTTCTACCGTTCACATGTTCATTCGCCGTGGCGAAATGAGGGCAAGTAAGGTGATGCAGGACAGGGTTCTGGCAACGCCCAATATCAAAATGTACTGGAACACAGAAACCGATGAGATCATCGGAGATAAAATTGTTGAGAGCGTACGTATTAAAAACAACCAGTCGGGTGAAATGTCGACCATCGCCATCAAAGGATTCTTTGTAGCTATTGGTCATAATCCCAATGCTGAAATATTTAAAGACTGGCTCAAGTTGGATGAAGAAGGGTATATTCAAACCCAGGCAGGTACGGCACATACCAACGTGGAAGGTGTTTTTGCTTCGGGTGATGTGCAGGATAAGATCTATCGTCAGGCCGTTACTGCGGCGGGCAGTGGCTGTATGGCTGCCCTCGATGCGGAACGATACCTTTCCGCGAAGGGCTTACACTAAAGCCATAATAACAGGTAACCATGACTAAAGGCATAATGACCATCGAGCTGAAGGGGCTGAAATTTTTCGCCGACCATGGTCTCTATGCCGAGGAAGCAAAAACAGGTAATGAATTCGAAATCAATGTGAGTCTCGATTACCTGGCGCCGGATCAAACGATTTCTTCCATTCATCAAACGATCGACTATGCGGCAGTGTATGAAATGATCAGGGAAGAATTTTCGATACGTCAGGAACTGCTGGAAACCTGTGCTATGAAAATTTCCAGCGAAATACATAAAAGTTTTCCTGGAATAACGAGAGTGCAGATCTCCATTGATAAGTTAACACCTTTAATTACCAACTTTATAGGATCATTGGGCGTCACCTATACTTGCACGTACAAATAAACACTATGAAACCTATCCTTTTCTTCCTTGCCCTTTGTGGCTGCCTGCAACTGTCGGCGCAAACAGAAAGCCAGCTGATCAAAGATGCTGATAAACTGGAAGCAGGACTGAACGAACCTGCCGCGTTTGAAACTCTAAAGCAGGTACTAAAAATTAACCCCCGCAACCACTACGCATTGTGGAAGCTAAGTGAACTATGCAGCCGGATTGGTAATCGCCAATCCACTACCAAACAGAAACAACAATACTTCAATGCTGGTAAGCAGTATGCCGAATCTGCGATCAAAGCAAACCCGGCAAGTGCTGATGGTTATTATGCCATGTCTGTGGCTATGGGTCGCTTTGCGCTTACCGGCTCAGGAAAAGAAAAGATCAATGCCGTAAAGGAGATCAGGAGCAATGCCGAAAAAGCACTCAAAATAAATCCACACCATGGCAGGGCCTGGCACGTGATCGGCAAGTGGCATTATGAAGTTAGCGATCTAAATATTTTGGAAAAGGCTGGTGTGAAGCTGGTGTACGGCGGACTGCCTACCGCTTCGATCAAACTGGCCATACAGGCCTATGAAAAGGCAAAGCTTTACGAGACCAACTTTGCCCTCAACTACCTCGAACTGGCCAAAGCCTACAACCGCAACAGCCAGAGAGACAAAGCAGTTGGCTTGCTGAAGCTGCTGCCAGCTGTGCCTGTACGTACCATCGATGATGCCCGGATTAAAAAAGAAGGCGCTGCGTTGTTAGAGGATTGGACGGAGTAACCTGAGCTTCAATACTCGACCCTACTTACTGTCTTGAGTCACCCGTATTTTACATGAGTCGCAACGTTTCGCCTTTATATAATTTTAGACTGCCATCGGTTACTCTTTATATAGAAATAAGCCAGTCCAAATAAACACGACCAGTACAGCAATTCTGAAACCCATCCCCAAAAAATAGAAAGCTGTAACTGCTCAAGTACAACAAATACATACAGGCTATAAAACAAGATCGAAATAAACTCTATGAAGAGCGTTACCCGGCTATTACCTGTGCCGGTAACAGCGTTGAGCCACACCGTTGCAAACGACATCAGGACCATTGCTACTGAGATTAACCGGAGCACTGGGATGCCTGTAACAATAAAATCCTCGCTCAGCCCATAAAGAGAGAGATACAGCCTTGGAAATAAGTTGAGCAGCAACCCTAGTACCAAAGAGATGCCTGCACTCATCCAGGCGATGCGGGCTATCAGTGGAATGACTTCATCTTTCTTCCCCTGGCCAATAACGTTGCTCACCATGCTATTAGTAGTGGCAGCAAATGCCCATGCAAACACACCAAAGAGCCCGAAGATGTTACGCATGGTGTTAGATACAGCCAGGCTGGTTTGGTCATTGTTGCGTTCTATCAAAATATAAAAGAACAGCCAGCTTACAATGCCTATGGCATATTGAAAGATGAGTGGTCCGGAAGTATGAAGAATGGAACGGACGAGGGGCGCATTGTACATTGATCTTCTGAACAAAGCAAACTGCCTGTCGATGCCCCGAACTTTAAGCAGGAGAAAGATCACAAACATGCCTGTGAATTCTGCAACGACAGATGCATACGCAGCCCCATCAAATCCAAGGTTCGGAAAACCAAACGCTCCGAAAATAAGCGCATAGTCAAGAAAAATATTAACGAGCGCTTCTGCAAGCGTGCCACCAACGAGGTACTTACTTTGGTTGATCCCTACCAGCAAAGCATTGCGCATCTGGTAGATGAAAAGGAAGGGCAGACCCCAGATCCTGATCTTCAAAAAATGAACTGCCTTCTGAGCGATCGTAGTCGAATGAATGGTTGCATTGAGGATCGCCGGTGCTATCCAATAAGTAATGGAAATACCAATAGCGGCAATCACCAGGGAAATAAGTACTGCCTGTTGAAACAACCTGCCAATTTCTTCCGGCCTGTTTTCGCCTGCCCGACGCGATATGAGTGCCTGCAGGCCATTGTTAAGTCCATAACCCACACCTACAAAAATGAGGTAGTATACCCCGGTGATGGTTCCAATAGCCAGTGACTCTTCACTGAGGTGTCCAAGAAAAATATTGTTGATGATAAAATTGGCTTGCGGCATCAGGAGGGCAAGACTTATAGGCAGGGCTGTTTTTAGTATTTGACGATACGAAACCCCGACTTGCAAACTAGTGACCATCGCAAAAAAATAGCTGCAAGCTAAATAAAATTGGCGTCAATGCGAATGGTGGTAAATACGTACTTTGCAAAAATGGTTGTGTTGAATACTATCTTTCGCCTTTCC
>JBGTIL010000225.1:0-7212 GCA_041745695.1 Chitinophagaceae bacterium
CGGCTGCTGGCTCAGCCCGGGAGCTGCCACAGTCAATGGGCGCATGCCCGCTCTCATCCTGACGCGGTCAACATACTGGTAAGCAGTTGCTGTCTGCCCCAGGCCATTGAGCGCTTCTGCATACATTAAAAGCACATCAGCGAATCGCACCATGCGGTAGTTGTTTGGAGAGTTGAAGCTTTCAAAATCTCTCCAGTGATCGTTCAGCATTTTACGATACCAAACCTTGCGGGCGTCGCCACCGTTGCCATAGCGGCTGGTGTGCGTGCGACCATAAATCTGGGTAAAATTAGGACCGCGTACATCGGTAGAGTCGAATAGAAAAGTGGCATCCAGACGCGGGTCTCGTTCTCCGGTGACGGTGCGCTCCTGGTGGAATTCGTTCACCACCCACCTGCGCGCAGCACCATCCTGAAACCCTGGCCCACCACCGGGTGCATAGAACTTGGCAATGGAAGCACCGGGGTTGGGACGCGCACCTTCATTGGCGTCATCATCGCTGTTTTCATCGTCGCGAAGCCCGTGTTGGATTTCAAAAACAGATTCTACATTATTCTCCCGGGTAATGATAAAGTTGTCGCGGTAGTTGGCAGTAAGGTTATAGAGTGTTGCACCCGGACCTGTAACCAGCCAGGCAAATGCATCTGCTGCCAGTTGATTTTTTTTCTGCTGCAGGTATGTTTTTCCAAGCATGGCGTAGGCTGCACCTCTTGTTGCCCTTCCCAAATCAGCAGAGCCATAACTATTGGGCAAGTCGGCTGCAGCTGCTGTAAAATCAAGCGCTACCTGTGCCCAAGCCTGCTCCGGCGTTGCATTGGCTGGCTGCAGCGTAGGCTGCGACGGCTCTAACACTAGTGGCGGTCTTCCAAAATAGAGTGTAAGATTAAAGTAGAATAGGCCACGTAAAAATTTAGCTTCTGCAACAATGCGTTTTTGTAAGGTTGCATCCATTGGAATGGTAGGTACAAAAGCAATCACCTGGTTAGCGCGGTAGATCCCCTGGTACATATTACTCCAGGTGTCGGCGGTAAGCCCGAAGTTATTGTCGTTCATGGAAAAGCTCATGAGCGTATTTAAGCCTCCGTCACCTCCGGAGCCGAAACCTTCATCACCTTTTAACATGCCGTGGAAATACATCGCGCGCGAGTAGCCGGCATAGCCCCTGTGAAAAGTGCTGTATACGGCATTGATTCCTTTCACGGCGTCCTCGCTTGTTTTCCAGAAGCTCGCAATGGTTGGTTGATTAGGATTTGGCTCGTCGAAGTCTCTTTTGCAGGAGGCAAAAAGCGAGAGAACAAAAACGATAAGTATGATCGATTTTTTCATTGTAAAATTTTTATACTGCCTGTTATCAGAAACCAATATTCAACCCAATAGAAATGATCCTTGACGAAGGATAGTTTCCAACATCAACACCAGGTTCCAGGTTTACGTTCGCTCCCACTACATCAGGATCAAGTCCCTTATACTTTGTAAAGGTTACCAGGTTTTGCCCACTGACGTAGATCCTCGAATCGTTCAGATGCATCCGGCTGAGCAGCGACTTCGGCAAGGTGTAGCCCAGTTCCAGGTTACGGAGCCGCAGGTAAGAACCGTCTTCAATCCACCGGTCAGTATTTCCTAAAGCATTTGATTGTATGCCACGGTCTACCGCGCGGTCTCCGGTCTGTCCTGTGGAGTAAGAAACACCCAACCGGGGAGTTTCGGTATTGGTGTTAGTGGGCGTCCAGTAACTCAAGCCCCTGCGATAGTTGCTATAGCCCATTCCATCAAGGTCTCTGATTACATCATTGTAAATCTTCTGACCGAAGGCGCCATAAAATTGGATGTTTACAGAGAGAGCTTTGAAATTTGCACCCAACTGCAGCCCGGTGGTCAACTTGGGATAAGGTGACCCGGCATATTCGCGGTCATCATTATTGATATCATCATTGGTGCCTTTACTTACCAGGTTCTTGTAACGGATATCGCCGGGTTTGGCATAAGCAGACTGCGCTTTGTGATCGTCTATTTCTTTTTGCGACTGGAAGAGCCCGTCTGTTCTCAGCACATAATATTCACCTATCGATCGTCCTACCTGCGAGCGGGTATTGCCTGAGGTAAGGTACTCGCGTGGTTTGCCGGTGGCCGGATCTATGCCCAGGTTACCCAGCCGTAAGATCTTATTCCGGATGACGCTGAAGTTGGCTGCAACATTCCAGTTAAAGTCTCCTGTGCTGCGTGGGCGATACGCCAGTTCCACCTCTATACCCTTATTCTCAATTTCACCCAGGTTCACTATGGGATTGCCACCTATATTTCCGAGGAAGCGGGGAATCGGTTGCGGTATTAGTACATCTTCTGTTTTAGACCGAAAGAGATCGATCGTTGCAGTGATCGTGTTATTCAGAAATCCGGCATCAAGCCCGATGTTCGCGGTTTTCTTCTCTTCCCATTTCAATTGATCGTAAACCAACTGCGCCTGCGTGGCGCCCAAAAACGACTGCTGGTCGCTACCAAAAACAGCACGAGGTGCCTGGTTTAGAAAACCAATGTACCGGTACCGGCCTGCATTGCCGCCCGGAAAACCAGCAACACCTAACACACCGTAAGAGCCCCGAAGCTTTAGGTTGGAGAATACGCCGGCATTAAAAAACGCCTCTTTATCAATCCTCCAGGCGAGTGCAGCCGAGGGAAAAAATCCACGGCGAAAGCCTGGCGAAAAAAGCGAACTCTTATCGGAACGAAAAGTAAGCGAAGCAAGGTATTTATCACTGAGGTTATAATTCAGTCTTCCAAAGTAAGCAGAGATATAAGTTTTGCCTTCTCCGCCGCTGGCACCAGATGCGCCGCCCGCGGAGTTGATAGTAGTAAAATAGTTGCCGCCATAAATAGCCAGGTTAGTTCTGCTGGCCAGGTTGCCTTCATCGCGTATCAGCTGGTTCGATAAACCGGCAACTGCAGACAAGGTATGCTGATTGAAGGTCTTGTTGAGATTCAGTGTGTGTTCTAGCAAGGTACTCAGGTACTGGCCACGGGCATCATCAACCGAACTTGGTTTTTCTGCCTGGTTCTGGTACCAGATACCGGTTTTCCTGATGATGTTCGTTTTATCGAAGCTTGTTTCTCCGGCAATATTGAAACGGTAGGAAAGGTAGTCGGTGATACGGGCATCCAAGTAAACGTTACCCAACAATTTAAAAAAGTTAGACTTCACCTGCCAGAGGTCCGCGATGGCAACCGGGTTGCGGGAAAAGGTTCGTGCCGAATTGCTTCCCAGCGAGTAACCGGATGGGTTGGCAGCGGAGATATATTTCGGATCCTGCACGGGCAAAATGGGCAGGTGATTGAAGAGATCGTACCAGGGATTGCCTACTTCAAAATTGCCCTGCTGCGGACTTGCACGATTGGAGTTAGAGAGCATGAGGCTCTGGGTTATCTTGAAACGTCCGCGGGAGGCGTCCGAATTGATACGTAGTGAAGCCCTGTCGAAACTGTGCCCCAGTAAGGTGCCGTTATCTTTCAGGTAAGAACCACTGATAAGAACAGACGATGTACTTCCACCGCCCGATACGGTCAGGTTATAGTCTTGCAGTGACCCTCTTTGCAAGATGAGGTCTGCCCAGTTGGTATTGGTTGTGCCATTGTAGGATGCTACATCGCCCTGCAGTGCATAGCCGGCATTCTGGTAGGCCTGTTTACTGGTTGCCACGTACTCAGCGGCATTCATCATGTCGGATGTTTTCGGCACCATGGAACTGCTGTATCGTGCGGCGGCGGAAATTTTCATGGCACCTTCCTTTCCACGTTTGGTAGTAATGATGATCACTCCATTTCCTGCACGCGAACCGTAAATGGCAGCGGCAGATGCGTCCTTCAAAATCTGGATACTTTCAATATCATTCGGGTTAACCGTGGTGTTGGGATCACTGAACATTCCATCGATCACATAGAGTGGACTGCCATTGCCGAGTACCGTGCTAAGTCCACGAATGTTGACCACAGCCTCCTGTCCGGGGGCACCACCTGTTCTTACAGAAACCCCGGCCGCCATCCCTTGCAATTGCTCTGGCAGTGAACGCGAGGCAAGTCGTTGTGTGTTCTGTGCACTCACAACACTGGTGGCTCCGGTAAGGTCGCGCCGGCGTACAGACTGGTACCCGATCACCACAACCTCCGATAGTGTGCCGTCTACTGTTTGCAGCGTTTCGTTGAGCTCGGCGCCGGTAACAGTGATCTCCCTGTTCTGGAAACCGACCGAACTAACCACGAGTGTGCTTCCCGGCGGAGCGTCGATGTTGAACTGTCCGTTAACATCGGTGGTCACCGACCTGTTTGTGCCTTTCACGGTAACAGTGGCACCCACCAGTACCTCACCGGAGGGGGAACGGAGTGTACCCCTGGCAGTTTGTGCAGAGATGGAAAGGCTGAAGAAAAGAGCAACCAAAAAAATGGTACAATAATGCAATCGCTTTTTCATGTGTGAATTTTGCAATTAGTAATTCAAAAATTGAGATCTATAAAAATCTGGCTCTTTCAAAAGGAAGGCGGATGCGGTCTGTTCGATGGTCGTTGTGTTGCAAGATGCGGGGACGGACCACGTTTAAGGAGTTATTAGAAATGCTTCTTCTTTGACAAAGTGAATAACCATTTCGCTGCTGCTTGCAAGGAATTGTTTGAGAAGCGACAGAAGCTTCGATGGCTTCGTAAAAAACTTACAGGGCGATGGAGCCACGGGGTGATCAGGTTGCGCGTGGAGGAAACCAACATGGGCAATTAGTTTGGCAGTGGGCAGTGTCATAACGTTATGCAATCGTGTGCATAAACTTAGCAGATATACCAATCGCTACCAAAAGAAATATAATATGTTTTTAGATCTGACTGCGCCCTAAGTTTAAGATGTTCGAAGACGCTACCTGTTTCCATGCATCGAAGCTGACACGTTAGATGCAGGGAGCAAAAATGCTCCTACTTTTTGCATTCGGTGTCAGTAACCATGCTCATGCCACCGCTGAGATTGATGACGCCGGAGAAACCATTTTGGGCAAGCAAGTAGCTTGCAGCCGGGCTGCGGTGGCTCCGCGAGCAGTAGACTATGATTTCTTTACCTTTCAGATGTTGTATTTCTGAGAGCCGGCCTTCCAGTTCCTGAACGGGTATGTTAAGCGCGTTTTTGAGCGTGCCGAAATTTGGGGTAGTATGCCCCGTAAACTCTTCCCTCGTGCGCACATCCAGGAGTACCACTGACGGGTGATCTTTAATAAACTGGCAGAGCGATGCAGGGGTGACGCTTCGGAAGTTGACAGTTGATTTGTTTACCAGGGGCATCTTGCAGTGCGCGCAGGTTCCTGGTGCATTGTAAACCAAGGTGTCGCAGTCGTAACCGCAGGGCATACACTTGTACTGCCCGGTTGTGTCGGTTTTGCCGATTGTGGCTGGTTGGCTATAACCACTGACTTGCAATACGAAAAGGAAAAGCAGTGATAATAAAAGATGTCTCCGGATCAGTCTTGAGCTCATCACAGCAAGGTAAAACTAAAAAGGCAACAATGGACTACTCAAATCTTGATACTGACTGTCTTTCATCAATAAAAGTTTGCATGCTTATTCCATGCCGTTTGTTCAAGAAAACGCATGTAAATTTTATACAGTACTACCTCCTCTGGTATGAGTTGTGATAGATATTTTCAACGGCATAAATACAATCAGGAAGAGAAATTTTTAGCCGGAGAAAGTTTCTTCTCAAAACAGACGCTGTTATCAATGCCGGCGTATTGCCCGTAGTTAGGAATGATGCCATAGGCGTTCTTTTCATACAGCTGAATGGCTTCCGGTTGCCGCTTCCCGGTTTCCAGCACGCTGGTCTGGTAACACAGTTCCGATGCCCAGATTTCAAGTTCTTTCAATACCTGAGAAGCAAATCCTTTTCCTCTAGCATCAGGGTGGGTAAACATTCTTTTTATCTCAACAGTGTTTGAAGACAGTTGCTTAAAGGCCCCACATGCTACCGGTTGGTCGTTGGCGTACAGCAATACAACATGAAGACTGTTATCTACTTTATTAAATGTGGCATAGAATGAATGATCAGCTCCATCTCTGGACTGAAGATCAGCATCAAGTTGTTGCACGAGTGTGGTAAAGTCGTTATTGTCGGCAGCGGTCCGAATAATCTGGATCATGAAACGGGGTTGGTTGGGTGGAGGAGCAAAGATATTGTTGTTGGATTGTTTTGTAGCTGGACTTCCCTTATTACTCCACGTGCGATGAAAGGTTACAGGTAATCAATTTATCTTTAGCTGGAAAGAAGTCAGAAAACACTTTGGAACGCAGCGGCTTCGTGCACGGCGCATATCTATCATCCTGGACGCCGTGTGAATAAGTGCGGTAAAGAGTTGCTTAGTGTCTGGAATGAGAATCGTGCCATCACTTACGAAATATTCCTTTGACAGCAACTGCTGATTAAGGCAAACAAAAACGCTGCGACCTCAAGGCACTGGGATCAAATGAGTGAAGCCCTTTGTAATTATAAAAGAAAGACACTATGGATCAATTAAAGTTGGGTGACGTAGTCACACTTAACGCGCAGCCAGATAAGCAGATGACCGTTGGAGGCTTTGCCGGGGGTAAAGTAAGGTGTTACTATTTCGATAGTAGTGGAACGGTAGTACATACGGAGTTGTACAGCGAAATGCTAACGCGTATGCAAAGTAAAGATGCCGTTGCAGCCATTGCGACTAACAACCCGCTACAGGATGTTGGGGGATAGCCTTGCCGACAAATCAACCAATTCACCCGCGGTCAAGTTCCGGTTTTTGCTCATTGAAGATGGGGTCCTCCTAGCGGGACTGTGCCCGGATCCAAAAGCGCTTGTTTAATTCGTTTTATCTGCCAAGGAACTTTTTAAAGTACCCAGACCAAGCCGGTACAGCGGGGAACTTGCACCATGCAGAACCACATAGGACCACCCAGGCACAACCACAGCTTAGAACCGTTCCCACTGTGTACCGCACTTAACCTGTTAAGGCACCAACACAAAAAGGCTGATCGCAATTGACCAGCCTTTGACAAAAATCGTGGGAAATACCGCACGTACCGCGTACGGGATTCGAACCCGTATCACCACCGTGAAAGGGTGGTGTCCTAACCCTTAGACGAACGCGGCGTTTTAAGGGACGGCAAAGATAAGCGGCCGCCTTATCGCATCCAAAATTTTTTGAAACAAAAAAGGCGCTC
>JBGTIL010000226.1:0-7056 GCA_041745695.1 Chitinophagaceae bacterium
CAGACATTCACTGTCTATTTCTCCATTTTTAACGAGCTTCTAATGAACAATCGTTTTCTGCGATCCTTGCAGATAAGTCTTGGTGTCATGGACTTTATATCCCTGAACACGGTTTTCTTCACTGCCGAGTTTCTATTCAAAGAGCATGCACTTATCACTTCCGATTTTCAGTACGTATACTTCGGCTTGTCTTTGAATGTGCTTTGGATCCTCGCGATCCTTATTATGAGTATCTACCATGAACGGTATATCATGTCTTTTGAGAAATTCACCAAGATTTCTGTGCAGGCATTTATTTATTTTATACTGCTTGTCACGGTAGAGCTGTTCTTCTTCAGGCTGCTCCTTCTGTCGAGGATATTCATCGTAGTTGTTTTGGTGAGCATCGCCATCTCCATGCTGCTTAATCGCTTTTTATATCTTTTGGTATACCATTACTTTAAAAAGAAAGACTGGCTTGTAGATAAAGTCATAATCCTGGGATATAATGCCCTTTCAAAAAAATTGGTGAACTACCTCTCTGAAGAGGGTATCAACCAGGAGATCGTGGGGTTTTGTGAAGAATACGAGAACGTGAAAGAACTAAGCAATTATCCCATTCTGAGTGATATAGAAGGGACCATGGCAGTATGTAAGGAATACAATGTCACCGAGATATATTCAACCATTGCCCCGGAACAGAACCCGGTATTGTATAAGTTGATGCAACATGCCGACGAGAATTGTATCCGGTTCAAGATCGTTCCCGACCTTGGGTTTTTTGTAAAAAAACAAATGCATGTAGACTACCTGAATGAAATTCCGGTGTTGTCTGTTCGTAAAGAACCGCTTCAGGACCTGGATAACCGGATCCGCAAACGAATTTTCGATATTGTTGTCAGTTCCCTGGTCCTGATCTTTATTTTGTCGTGGCTGATTCCCATTCTGAGTCTCCTGATAAAACTCAATTCGAAGGGTCCGGTGTTTTTTGCACAGCCCCGCACGGGCAAGAATAACAAAGAATTTTTGTGTATCAAGTTCCGGAGCATGAAGGTTAATAACCAGGCAGACGTACGACAAGCCTCCCGAGTCGATCAGCGCATAACCAGGCTGGGCCGGTTTTTACGCCGTACCAGCCTTGATGAGTTTCCACAGTTTTTGAACGTCCTTAAGGGCGATATGAGCATCATCGGTCCCAGGCCGCATATGCTAAAACATACTGATGAGTATTCGCGCCTGGTGGGTAAATACATGGTGCGACAATTTCTGAAGCCGGGCATTTCGGGCTGGGCTCAGGTAAACGGCTACCGCGGTGAAACCCAAACGGTGGCACAAATGGAGGGAAGGGTAGACCACGACATCTGGTACCTGGAAAATTGGAGCCTGATGTTTGACCTCCGGATTATGTTTCTGACCGTTTTTAATACAGCCAAGGGAGATAAGAACGCCTTTTGAGCGTTTATATTTTTTTAAAGGACCGCTATGAGTAAAACCCTATCGTCGGCATTTTCGTAAATGAAGTGCGTTTGCTGCCAATCAGATGTCCTCCTTCTGAAAAAATCTTTTTCATCTGTACCCTTTTTAATTTTATCCTCAGGCTGAATGCCTGAAGCCATTTAAAATGTGGGTTCATGATCGAAGCTTTGCAACATAGATTTTCTGTAAGCGAAAAAAGGTACACCTTGCCTTTAAATCGCAAAGTGATGGTGATTCATGCTGTGAAAATGATTTTGGCTGGATTGATCATTTGTGTATGTTCCTATTTCTCTCTTCAGGCCGGACAATCACAGTTAGCAAAAGCAATACAATTTCTTGCATTCATTGCGCTCGGGACCTGGCATACCGTCCAGATTCAAAAACCTTTTTCTGTTTTTACTACCAGGGATGAAGCTTTTAAATGGGTCTTTACAATTGGCTTCACCGCAGGTCTATTCGCAGTATTCCTGCTTCTACACTTTCTAGATATTGGTTTCGTGCTTCTTACTGCTATTGCCAGCGCCGCAGCTTTCGTACTGCCATTCCTGGTGTTCGAGAGCTGGCTGATGTATGTTGGCTCCACGCAGCAGTCCTATCCACCCTGGCACCTTCCGCTTGGCATATTCGACAAAAGAGCTACTATTTTTTTAAACAGCGTAACCGTAAAAATAAAAGTGGCGGGAAGTTTTTTCTACCCCGAAGAAATGGTTTTCACTACTACTGGACCTGCACGCATGCAATTGGGTAAGCTCTTTCACAGGCTCGTTGTGAAGCAAAACAGTGGTGAGAAGCCCATGATTGAATTGCTCGACGAAAGCAGGCAGGCATTTGCATGGATATTTTACGCAGAAGGTTATAAAGGGTTAGAACAAAGGGTTCTCGATCCGGAAGCAACATTGATCCAAAACAAACTCAAGGAGGGAAGTACGATCGTGGCTACAAGGGTCAAAGCCCCACGTGCACTCCCGCCCGCTTCCCCTCACTAGTCTCGTCTCTGGATTCACACCTAAACTTTCAATCATGACACAGAATAAGGTTAACCGTAAATTCAACCTTTTGAAGTTTTCGGCGCTCTATGGAGTGGCGATCATCCTGCTAGGTATTCTGTTTGCCGCCTTTACCGGCGATGACGCTCCGGCTTCTGTAAAACCAGGCAAATCGATCTCACAACCGTCGACCGTAACCACTACAATAGCAGAGATCGACCGTTCGCTCCATGCCCAGTTTAAGGCCCTTGCAGAAGCAGACAAAGGTGAGGCTAACGGCAACGGCATTCAATCACAGGAATATGCCCTGGAACTTGAAAATTATCTGCAGATACGCCTCGATAGCATCGAAAACGCTGTGTCTGACATGCCAGGCGCTTCGGATGCAGGCCTAAAAGATCTACTCTATCATTTCCGCCAAATATTGGCCGATCGAATTGAGAAACGCACTACAACCATCACCGCGATTGCCCCCCAGCCTGCAGTGACTGATGCGAAGCTCCAGGTGCAGATGGCTCAGTTGAAACAGGAACTGGTAAGAAAACAGGAGCAAATACAGGTACTGGGAAGCCGGACAGGAAGTGCCAATTCTGAGCAGGTAAGAAAACTCCAACAGGAAGTAGAAGCGCGCAACAGAAGGATTGCACAACTTGAGCGACAGGTAGCTAATCCGGAAAACGAGAATCTTGCCAACGCGCCAGCCAAGGGCGACAACCTCCGGGATCTTCAACAGCGCAACGCAAACCTCAAACTTGCGTACAGCTCTACCCAAACCCAGCTGGGTCTTGTGGCGAAAGAATTGAATATTCTTAAAAGAGAGAATCAAAGATTACAAAGCCTCCTTGCCGACCAACGGTAACACCCCAAAAATCGGTGATCAGCTATGATTTCCAGCTTTCTAACCATTAGGCAACGTTGTTTCGTAGAAAATCGGCATATTGCAGCTTTGAATTAAGAAGGTACAATCCCGCATCTATGAAATCACTAACTACCCTCGTGCTTTTACTCCTCGCGAGCATTGCACAAGCCACCGATTACTATTTTTCTTCTACCGGTGACGATTCATACTCCCGGGAACAAGCTCAAAATCCTGCTACTCCCTGGAGAACGCTGAATAAGCTAAACAGCATATTCGGTGAACTGCGACCTGGTGATGCCATCCTCCTTAAAAGGGGTGATGTGTTTAGGGGAACCATCACCATTTCTGCTTCAGGCACAGCAGTCAATCCCATCACTGTGGGCCCTTATGGTACCGGCGCTAATCCTGTAATTAGTGGCTTTTCAAGGATAGACAAATGGAGTGCAGCAGGAAATGGCGTTTGGGTGGCTCAGGTAGACCTTGACGATGAAGAAAGCATAAATACCCTCTTGCTGAACGGCGTTATGCAGCCCCTGGGTCGCTTTCCGAACCGTGACGCTGCAAACGGGGGCTACCTCATTTATGAAACCTTCTCCGGTTCGTCTTCCATTACCGACCAGCAATTAGCTTCCTCACCACAGTGGAAGAATGCCGAGATCATCATTCGTAAAAACCGCTGGGTACTTGATCGCAATAAGGTGGAAGCGCATTCGGGTTCCACAGTAAGTTACAAATCCGAAACAGGCTACTACGGTACTAATAATTACGGCTATTTTTTCCAGAACCATCCTGCTACCCTCGATCAGGCAGGAGAGTGGTATTATGATCAGGGCAAAAAAACCCTTGGCATTTTCCTGGGCAGTGAAAATCCCTCCGCTGTTGCCATCAACGCAGCACTTTCTCAAACGCTGGTTTCCGTCTCAAAACAACATCATATCGCTTTTAAAAACCTTGATCTCAGTGGTTCTAACGTCTCTACTTTTCAACTAACAGAAGCACAAGGCATTTCTATTGAAGATTGCAATCTTCTGCATGCAGGCACCAATGCGGTGAATGCAAATAATACAGGTAACCTTGTTATCAGGAACACTTTGTTTGAAGGCACGAACAATATTGCTTTCAACGGCGACAATTGCAGCAATACTACGCTGACCAACAACCGCTTTATTAATACAGCCATCCATCCCGGCATGGGCAAAGGCAACAGCGGCTCTTACGAGGCTATCCTGCTCTCGGGTAACAACAACCTTGTAGCATTCAATACCATTAACAACACGGGCTACATACCTATTACTTTCAGTGGCAATTCAGTTACGGTAAAAAACAACGTTATTTCCAACTTTGCTTTGGTGAAAGACGATGGGGGAGGTATTTACACCTGGAACAATAGCACGAACCCGCCTGTGAACGCAGACAGGAAAATCATCGGCAACATAATTTCGAAAGGCAGGGGCGCAGCCGAAGGCACGGAGCATCCTAATCAGGCCCAGGTTCATGGTATCTACATCGATGATAATGCAGACCATGTAGTGGTACAGGGCAACACGGTTTCGGAATGTGCAGGCACAGGTATCTTTTTGCACAACGCACATGATATTGCTCTTTTTGGCAACACGCTTTACAACAACAGCCGGCAGCTGCTCATGGAGCATGATAATATTGCTCCCAATGTGCCGATAAGAAATATCACTTCTGTTGGCAACATTGTTTTCGCGAAGAGCCCGGGTCAATCCGTTGCCGAATACAAAACAAGGCGTAACGACCTAAGCGAGTTCGGCTTTTTCGACAGCAACTATTATTGTCGTCCCCTGAACAGCGAACTGGTGATCAATACTCTTTATCAAAACAACGGCACTTACTATGCTCCTTCCTACGATTTGCAAGGCTGGAGGGCGGCGTACAAGAAAGACCTTCATTCTGTTGAAACTCCGCTGCGCATTCCTCCGTTTACAGTAACCAGTGTTGTTGGAAATAATCAATACGCCAATGGAAGTTTCAATGAAAATACCAATGGACTGTATGCATTTGCTTCACAGAATAATTGTGCACCTTCCTGGAGCTCCGACGGTGGGTTGGATGGAGGCACACTCAAAATTGCATTCACATCCGTCACTTCGGTTGGGAACAAGGCATCTGTTATTATCGGCGCTGGCAGCTTGACTGGGGGTAAAACCTATTTATTAAAGTTTACCATGAGAGGCGGGGATGAAGGTAAAAACATAGAAGCCTTTCTCCGTAAGAGTCTTTCTCCCTACAACGACCTCTCGGAAAGAAAAGCCAGCAGTATAAAGAACGAACGGAAAGAAGAAGCGTTCCTGTTCACGGTAACCAACACAGAAAACGATGCAAGCATTGTGTTTGATGTACCGGAGTCCGCAACTCCACTTTACCTGGATAATGTTCACCTCCAGGAAGTAACAGCAACAGCCACCAACCCGGATGACTATCTCCGGTTTGAAACAAATGAAACCGGCAGTGCCAAAACAATTGCACTGGATGGAACCTACACCGACCCGCGCGGTGTTAGTTATTCCGGTTCTATTACGCTTGCACCTTTTTCATCAGCAATATTGGGAAAAAAAAATCCGCAAGCTCCACAGTCAGAAAACAAACCCCCGGCCGCAAACGCCGGTAGCGATCTTACTGTTGTCCTGCCTCTTTCTACTGTTACTTTGGCTGGTAGTGCGTCGGATGCTGACGGAACGATCTCGGCATACGCGTGGCAAAAGGTAGCAGGTCCGGCATCGCATGCATTTGTTGATTCAACTGTCGCCGGTGTGGTGATTAATAATTTAGTAGCCGGTAACTACACATTCCGGTTAACAGTAACAGACAATAAGGGTGCATCTCATTCAGACGAAGTCAATGTTACTGTCACTCCAGCTGCTTCAGCCATCGTTCTTCCGCGGAAGGTGGAAGCCGAAAACTGGTACCGGATGTCGGGCGTGGCAACAGAAAATACAACAGATATCGGTGGAGGTAAAAACGTAGGATGGATTGAGAAGGATGACTGGATGGAATACAGGTTGAATGCCCCTACTGGTGGAAATTACATGGTTGCCTTCCGCGTAGCGGCCCTCAGCCCGGGTGCTCAGTTTAAAATGCTCAGGGAAGACGGAACTGAATTCAAAACGATAACCCTGCCCCAGACCGGTGGTTACCAAACCTGGCAAACGGTACATTCAGTAGTACCATTATTACCCGGCGTTCAGACCATTCGAATAGTATCTGCGAGCCCGGTTGAGTGGAATATCAATTGGATAGACTTCTCTCTAGGCATACCGCTTCCGCCCGCTTCATCCACAAAAATTGAAGCGGAAAAATGGTCGTCGATGAGCGGTGTGTTTACCGAAAATACAGCCGACGCAGGCGGTGGATTGAACGTTGGCTGGATCGATAACGGCGACTGGATGGAGTACTCCATCACCGCTGCTGAAACGGGAACCTACACATTTCATTTACGAGTAGCCGCCGAAAATACCGGTGCCGAAATTCAAATAAACAATGCCGGCGGAACTTTAATTAGCACAGCATCAGTCCCCAATACTGGTGGTTACCAGAACTGGCAAACGATTACTGTATCTATTCCATTGATACAAGGTGAGCAGATGATCAGGCTTACTTCTGCCAATGCAGTTAACTGGAACATTAACTGGATGGAAGTTGGTCAGCTGACAGCGTCGGGGTCTGCAAGGATTGAGGCAGAAAAATATACCGCCATGAAAGGTGTATTAATTGAAAATACAACAGATGCAG
>JBGTIL010000227.1:0-11454 GCA_041745695.1 Chitinophagaceae bacterium
GAGGGTTTCATTATAAACTGGTGAACCGGCGAGATTAATTAATTGCATGGGATCTGCGCGAAGATCATACAGTTCTTCGGCGGGCCTCGGGGTAACAAAAACATCAGCTTGCGCCACAGTCAGCCTGCCAGAATCCCGCAAAGCCTTAAGATCTTTGAAAGCAACGCTGCCCGCAGCATCGGCCGGCCCCTGGTTACCAAGCAAAGGACGCAGATTCAGCACGTACAAAAAGTTTTCTGTTCTTACCATCCGCTCCAGCGCTTCGTAGTCGTGCCAGTTGTGTTCGGCAAAAACCGTTTTGCGAAAAGGCAACAACGGGTTGTTCAATACCGGCGCAAAGCTCTTACCCTGGAAGCTCGCAGATGCCGGGCTGCCAGCAAGCTCGAGCAAAGTTGGAGCCAGGTCTACAGCGCTTAGCAGGCTGCTGCTCCGGCTGCCTTTTTTGAAGTTCGCATTGTTCCATTTAAAGATAAACGGCGACTTGATGCCACTGTCGTAGAGCCTTGTTTTGCCCCTGGGAAAAGCTGCACCATTGTCGCTCATGATCACGATGATGGTATTGTTGAGCACGCCCTGCCGCTTCAGTTCTTGTTCTACCAGTCCAACATAGTGATCGAAGCGGGTGATCTCATCGTAGTACTTGCTCAGATCTAACCGGGTGGAAACTGTATTGGCGAGGTAGGGCGGTGGTACAATGCTGCCCGGCGGGTTGGTTCCTTCAAATTCATTTTCCTGCCAGGGACGGTGGGCATCCAGGGCAGCGAGCAACAGAAAGAAGGGCTTGTTCTTGGGCCTTTCGTTCAGCGCAGCCAACCACTTATTTTCGCCCCCTTCACCTGTCTCACTCACTTTTTCCTGTATGGCGTCGAATGCATTTCTTGCAGCGTCGCCCAGGTGAAATTTTCCGGATGATGCTGTATAATAGCCCGCAGTTTTAAGCAACGCGGGAAGCAGCACGATGCCGGCAGGCACTGGGGTATGTAGTTCTGCGGCGCCTGTATTGTGTGGGTAGCGCCCGGATATAATGCTGGCACGGCTGGGACTGCAGGAGCTTGCTGTTAGATAGAAATTAGTAAAGCGCATGCCCTGGCCGGCAATGCGGTCGATGTTCGGTGTTTTAACGAGTCGGTTTCCATAGCAGCCAAAGTCACCGTAACCTATATCGTCCCCGATGATGATTACAATATTCGGCTGTTTCTTCGGCCGCTCTATCGGCTGCCCATGAACCATCGAACCCGCAGCCAGCGCTATAATAATTATCTGAAAGGCTGTTTTGAATATACAGATCATAGAAAGGGAAATTTGATTTGCATGGGTATTCCGCCCAGTAGGGCTGTTCTCGAAATTCTATAGGAACATATACAATCTAAATTGAAACTGAAATCAGATATTAACCCGCTGCGTGAAACAGTAAAATAAAAAAGTGTGAAAGCTGGATCCCCCCGATAAGACGCATTAGTAAGCAGGGCCAAATGTCTTTCTTCATAAACCTGCTATTTACGCTCTGTAACGCTATCTCACAAAACAACATTATAGTAATTAAGAAACAGCTGGGTAGCCGCCTGAAGAAGGTATAAATTTACCCAAAGACGTCTCGTCCTGCCTTCATCGGAAATCAGGACATGATAAACCGAGACTCCGATTACCAGGTTTGCGAAACCCGTCAACAAATTCGTTATTTGCTAGGGAGCTAAGCGATCAGAAAAAATAGCCAGGCCCAGGTAATATACCACCAGTAACAAAATTCCAAAAAGAAAATAGACATGTCTTTTAGCAAGATGTGACGGCAATACTTTGATCATTTTCGAATTATTGTCTGGTATGAATGTAAACATCTTTTTTAAAATATGTCGGCAATCTTTGCCATCAGGTGATCAGAGTTTCTACCTATTTATTTTCCAAAGCCGTTCAAAATCATAAGCCTGCACTGCACCCGTAAGGCTGGTGTATATCCAATCCTTACCTTTATGGTTTTATATCCCTACTGGTCTTCTTCAACACAAAATTTGCTACCGCAATGGGTAAACAATCAGAAGACAAGAACATTTCTCAGCTTACAACGATTACAGCTACTCCTGGTGCAGGTGCTAATGATACCATGCTTCGCCTTGCTTTCGCTAGTTCGCTGCAGGCCAACATTGTTTCCAATGCCGACTCCGGGCAAATTCTTCTGGTAAACCGTGCAGCCTGCCAGTTACTGAGGTATTCAGAAAAACAATTATTATCGTTGAACAGGTCTGCGATTTTCGAGACTGCCGAAGCCAGTTTTAAAAAACTACTTCGGGAACGAAAAGTCGATGGACAGGCTACCGGCGTTGTGACAGCGATACGAAAAAACGGCAAAGTGCTTACTTGCCAGGTTACTTCTGCAGTGTTCACAGATGAGGGAATCGAGAAGGCGATCATCACCATCACCGATCTTAGTCCCAGCCTCCTTCGGCAGCAACACATAGACAGCAGAAAAGAAAAGATTGTAGCGGCAAACATCGTGGTTGCCAAGGCAAAACAGGTAAAAATTGATATAAGAAAGGACAAACTAGTTGCGAGCGACATTGTTGTGGCGAAGGCTAAAGCCGAAGCCCGGCTATCCGAAAACAATGCCTGGATCAAATACATTGCGAAGACCTCCTATGATGTAATGTGGGATTGGGATATTGCTTCCGGCGAAATCTATGTAGGCGACAGCATCGCTGAAGTGTTTGGTTATAAAGTAAAAAACAATACCGTTAGCTTCAAGGATTTCTCCGCCTGCCTGCTGCCCGAAGAAAGAAAAACAATAGAGGAAAAGCTTTTTGCAGACCTCGCTTCCACCAAAAAAACCTGGAACGATTCATTCATGTTCCGGCAGCAAGATGGCGCTGTTGCTTTCACTACCTGCAGGGCTAGCATTGTACGGGATGACGCGTCGAAAGCCCTTCACCTGATAGGCGCCATACAAGACGTAAGCAGGCTGCGTGAACTTCAGTATCAGCTGGACGAGAAGGGCACGGCAACGCAAAAACACCAGGATGGTACCGGCTCAGCAGACCTTCTCTCATTCGATGTTATCTGGCACCGTAACCTGCAGACCAACGAAGTGTTTATTGGTGGAAACTATGAAGCTCTGTTTGGTAGTACGACCAGGGAAGGCAAGCAATTAAGTCCACACTGGGGCAACCGCATCCACCCAGACGACATACAGGCGGTAGAAGAAACCCTGGCCGAAGCGCTGGGATCATCAGTGCTGGAATGGCAGCACACGTACCGTTTTATCAGAGCAGACGGTTCTGAAGCAAGGGTGTTCGACAAAGCAAGTATTTTCAGGGATGCGCAGGGTAAGGCCTACAAAATGATCGGGGTGATGCAGGACCTGGTCAAACAACGAAATAGTTATACCGCTTCTCCCGCGCTGTTAGAGGATAAGAAAAGCAGCCTGGTTAAAAAGATCAAAGACGTTATCATACAACTCGTGCACCATTCCGATCAGCAGGTTCAGATTAACTACTCACAGTATCTGAGTACCCAGTTGAAATACGATTATACATACCTGGCGAATCTCTTTTCCGAATCAGAGGGTATGCCCATCCAGAAATTCATTATCATTCAAAAACTCAAGCGGGTGCAGGAGCTGATACAGAGCGGTCGCTGGAACCTTACCGAGATTGCGCTCAAGCTTCATTACAGCAGCGTTGCCCACCTGTCGCATCAATTTAAAAAGGTTACTGGTTTAACTCCTTCTCAATTTAAAGAGTCAAAAATGCAATCGCCCGATCATATGAAAAAAGTGTGAAACATGTAACATATCTTTTTTAATGTGTAACACTCCGGCTCTTTAGTTGAATAGTTTTGTCTCCGTGCTCCTGTACAACTTAAACACAGGACAACCAATTTAAACCATACCTATGAAAAAATTACTCGCACCAGCGGGTACGCGTTTGCGCACTTGCAAAAGCTACCTTGCGACCTTCCAGAAAACAGTGATGATATTTTCCCTGCTTGTATTTATGGCAGGGTGCAAGAAAGTTGTTGAAGAAGAAGGAACCAAAGGTCTTTGCCCTAAAGTACTTTCTACCAACCCGGCTAATGCAGCAACAGGGGTATCGATCAGCACCGCAGTTAATGTCAGTTTTAACGAAGCATTAAATCCCGCTTCTCTCAATGCGGAAACTTTTACCCTCACCAATGGCAGCGTGGCTGTTGCAGGTGCCTACACTTATACAGGCACTACAGCCACACTTACACCAACAAACGCTCTGGCTCCCAACACAACTTATACCGGTACGATCACTACCGGCGTTAAAGACCCCGCAGGCAACGCCATACAAGCCAATTATGTATGGAGCTTCACCACAGGTGCTGCTCCTGACGTGCAGGCGCCGACTGTTATAGCTACAGATCCACAGGATCTTGCAACAGGTGTTGCACTGAACAAAAATATTTCAGCCACCTTTAGTGAGGTGATGGATTCATTATCTACCACCGTCAGTTTTAGCCTGTCTGATATGTCAACAGGAGGCACACCGGTTGCGGGAACTGTTTCCTACTCAGGATCTACCGTACTGTTTACGCCTTCTTCCATGCTTATGGCTAACACCAACTACAGGGCTACAATCACCTCGGGTGCTCAGGACGTTGCAGGCAACAGAATGGTCAGCGATTACATGTGGAACTTCTCTACTGTAAGCGGCATCGTAGTATCACCACCACCAGCCTTGGGAAGTGCTGCCCTTTTCGGAGTTATCGGCGGCAATGCAGGCATGACAAACCAGGGATTGAACACCGTGATTAATAATGGTAGCATCGGTACAACAGCCGCTTCAACTCTGATCACCGGCTTCCATGATGGTACTACAGGAGACATCTATACAGAAACACCGCTGAACACCGGACTGGTAAATGGAAGAATTTATGCAGCCCCTCCGGCTCCAGGATCGGACCCTTCCTTTGTAATTGCTACGAACGGACTTGCAGATGCCAATACCGCCTACAATAGTATCTCTCCTGCATCCAAGCCCGGTGGCATTGATCCAGGTGCGGGTGAATTAGGCGGACTGACCCTGTCTCCCGGAATTTATAAATCAGCCAGTGGCACTTTCAAAATCACCAACGGAGACCTTACCCTCGATGCCATGGGCGATCCGAACGCAGTGTGGATATTCCAGACAGCTTCAGGATTAACGGTTGGCTTAGCCGGACCAGCCGGTGCACGCAGCGTACAAATGATCAACGGAGCTGCAGCCAAGAATGTGTTCTGGTATGTAGGCAGCGCAGCCACCATCAACGCAGCAGGTGGCGGCACAATGGTAGGAACTATCATTGCTTCTGCAGGCGTAACTTTTTCAACTGCGGGAAATGCTGTTCAAACAGTATTGAATGGCAGAGCACTGTCACTGAACGCTTCAGTTACCATGGTTAATACCACCATCAACGTACCCAACTAATCAACAATAACTCCGGTATAAAAGAAGTGGCTTTCCAATCTTTTATACCGGACTTTTTTAAATACCCATTTTAAAGTTTCTTATGTTATCCAACATGATTCTAAAACAAAAAGCCTCCCTCGTACTTTCTGCCTTGCTCCTGCTTGGTACTACCGGCCAGTCCCAGAAAGACCAGCGCCCCCAGCCAACCTGGCTGTTCGGAGGATCTGCTGCTGCCAACTTTAATTATTTCCGCGGCACTACGCAAACGCTGAATGATCGGGTCAGTGTACCTACTGCCTTTCACAAAGGATCTGGCGTAAAGCCCTATCTCTCTCTGTTAACAGAATACCGCCCGAACAAAAGATGGGGAGGAATGCTGAATGTAGCATTCGACAATCGGGGTGGTAAATTCAACGGGGTGATGGCACCCTGCGATTGCCCTGCAAATCTGAACACAAACATCAGCTACCTGACTATAGAGCCTGCTGTACGCTTGGCCCCTTTCTCATCGGCGTTCTACCTTTTTGCCGGACCAACACTGAATTTCAATATCAGGAATTCATTTACGTACACCCAGGATAAGCAACCTGACAGAACAGATGAGTGGAGCAACATTCGTAACACATCGCTGTCAGCACAGGCAGGCGCGGGTTACGAATTTTCTCTGTCGCCAGCTACAAGCAGTAAGCAACTGACCCTGGCTCCATTTGTATCATTTCTTACCGATATCGGTCACCAGCCACGTTCAACAGAATCCTGGTCATTTTACACGATACGCACAGGGGTAGCCCTGAAATGGGGAAAGGTGAAAGCCGCTCCTTCCAAACAGGCAGCTGCAGCGCCTTCGGTGCCACCGTCTATGCAAAAAGAACTTCAGTTTTCCGTACGTGCCCCTATAGCTGTACCTGCAAGCCGCAAGGTGAATGAGACATTTGCACTTCGTAATTCCGTATTCTTCGATAACGGATCTGCGAATATCCCTGCCCGTTATGTGGTATTAAATACGAGGAGTGCAGCTTCCTTCAATGAAGCCCGGCTACAGGATGATCAACCCAAAAACCTGACCACCGGTCGTTCAGCCAGGCAGCTAGCCGTATACCATAACATCCTCAACATCCTCGGCGACCGTATGCGCACCAACCCGGGCAGTTCTATTATCCTGACCGGTGCAGCAGCAAAAAATCCTGCCGAAGGCAAACAAATGGCTGAGAATATCAAGCAGTACCTCGTAACTGTTTTCGGAGTCGAAGCCAATAGAATTGCCACTGCCGGGAGAAACAAGCCAAGCATACCTTCTGAACAACCCGGCGCAACCAAAGAACTTATACTATTGCGCGAAGGCGATCGCAGGGTAGATATAGAAAGCAGCTCTCCCGAACTTCTATTGCAGGTAGGCGGAACAACCACTGCGTTTTTAAAGCCTGTACAGATTACCGCGGTGCAGGAAGATCCGTTAGACAGCCATATGATCTTCACTGCCACTGGTGCAGATGACTTGCTTCGTTCATGGTCGGTTAATGTGACCGATGCAAAGGGCGGGCGTCAAACCTACGGTCCCTTTATTACGGAGAAAGCTTCTATTTCTGGCAGAACGATCCTTGGAAACAACACCCAGGGAAACTATAAAATTGAACTACAGGGGATAACGAAAGACGGTTCATCTATCCGTCGCGAAACCTCGGTTAACCTCGTTGCTGCAAACGAACCGAAGCAGGAAGGTTTGCGTTACAGCATCCTTTTCGATTTTGATAAAGCAAGCACCGTGGGCGCTTACGATCAGTTTCTTACTGGTATCGTAACTCCTTTGATCACCAACAACAGCAGACTCGTTATTCACGGTCACACTGATATCATTGGTGATGAAAAACACAACCACACCTTGTCTCACAGCAGGGCAGTGAGTGCCAAAGAAATCATTGAGCGCGCAGTGCTTGCTTCAGGAAAAACAGGCGTGACCTTTGAAACGTTCGGCTTCGGCGAAAACGCTGCCATGGCACCGTTTGAAAACAACCTGCCTGAAGAGCGTTTTTACAACCGTACCGTTATTATCGACATCATACCAGGTAAGTAACAAAATCATTCAACCAAAAAAGAGGATGCAGCTTTACACTGTATCCTCTTTTTTTATGCCTGTTTCATAACTTTCATTACACCCGTGGGACGATGGCGCCTGCATTGAAAGTTGTATTAGTAGTTTAAACTACTACTTAACAGCTACATCAAGGGCTCCGGAGCCTATCGTTATAACGGTTCCTTCTATGTTTTTATCGCGCTCCCACACACAGAGAACCCGGTTGGCACCCAGTGCTTTGAGCACAGGACCACTACCCTTTCCTATGATTGATTTGATACCTCCCGATTCTTTTACCACGATTGACCCGTTGTCGACCCATGCATATACATTTTTACCACCAGTTGATTCGAGAGTGCAGTGTCTTCCCGAACCTACTTCTTCCTCTGCACGTCCGGGCTGCGCAGCGTAAATAACTCCCTTGCGATTCCAGACAGTTTGTGGAACAGTGTTGTTGTTGAGCACCAGTCCGCCGCCATCCATGGGACAGCCTTTTAGCATCCAGGTTCCCTGTCCCAGTTTCTGAGCAGCGGCGAAGGTCTGTCCACCGTTAGACGATTGCACCAGGTGCAGATCCCTTGATCCCGATATCCAGTTACGAAACATGACCGCCACTTTTGTGCCCTTCATAGCTACAGACGGTTTGCAACATTCACAGACGGTTGAATCGGGCGACGCATACACAAGTACATTTTTCTTCCAGCTTTGTCCACCATCCGCAGAACGCGCCCCGTATATTGCCTGCCCCTTAGCGCCTGTTACACCCAGAAAAACTGTGAACACGTTGAGTCCATCGGCAGCCGTTGCCAGGAGCGCTTCTTTGGCAACTTCTTTTTTGTCGTTCACGCGGGCAGTTTTCTTCCATACGCCATCCCGCTTTGTGAAAGAATAAATGTCGCCATTTTTGGTGCAGGCAGTCACTACCAGCCCGCCTGTCACAGCTGCTACCTGCGGTCCGCGCATGGCGGAAGTAAATACGCCAGGCAACACTGCAATGAGGGAAGAACTGCTAAAAGACATTCCATCTTTTGAAGAAGCATACATAATACTATCACCCCGGCCAAACACAAGGTGGACAACATTGTTTGCGTCGCGGGTTAGGTTGGGCATGGTACCGGCAACAATGAAATGAGGGTCTGGTGCTCGGTGTGAACTGGCTGCGATGCAACAGATGAAGCAGGCCAGCAGGGAGATTGATCTTAGCATAAAATGGCTTCGTTTTTAAAAAAGTCAGGGAAAAACTGGTTCCGCCGGGATAACGGCAGAACGACGGCTCCTTCTCAAAGGTAACCAGTATCAGTCGTTTGACTGAACAGCCTGTGTAGCTGCACACGCCAACAGTCGCTGCAGTCTCGCATTCTGTCATTTTTATCTAACCCTGAGTGCTTGACAACTTTTTCAATATCTATGGAAAACATTTCCTGCCAGTAGTATCTTTCTTCCAGCGGGCTGACGCTGTCAATTTGTTGTGGAGGCTGTCCGCAGCGGAAGTAACGGGTCATGGCCTCATAATTGTGTAACCCCATTTGACTTATAACTAAACACAATTAAGAATGAAGCAGAATACAAAAAAGCAGTATGCAGGCGTTTGGCTTGATAATTCGAAAGCGATGATCATCAGCAGTTCTTTAGAGGAAGGCAGCTATGCAGTTGAGGAGACCGTAAAAGGTGCCGGTAATTTCAGCGGCGGAAGCGAACACGCCATTAACAATGCCAAGCAATCAGATGCCCTTAAATATTACAAAGCGATCGCAGGCAAACTAACCAGCTACGATGAGGTTTTGATCTTCGGTCCGGGTAAGTCGCAGGAACAGCTGCAGAACCACTTGCAGGAAGACGCGCAATTTAAGAATAAGAAAATCACTATAGATAGTGCCGATCAATTAACCGAGCCCCAGATGATTGCTAAAGTGCGGGAGTTTTTTAAGTAAGTCCTACCAGGAGGTCCCTCCGTTCGATGTTATATCTGCATTGAGTTTCACTTAGTGCTGCCTGTTGTTTGCTGGCTTTCAGAAGGAGTGCCGGCAGGCAACAGTTTTGTTATTGTTCCTCCGTTTCTCTTCGTTGCTGACAGGGCTTATTGATGCATCAGCCATACAGTAATGACTCCGGTTACCATAGCGATGCCGAAGCTGAGAAGGGTTCCTATCAATACATATTCGGTCAGGTTTCTATCGCGTGCCTCTTTCAGATCGCCGAAGCGAAACACCGACTTTGCAGCCAGTAGAAAGCCCACGCCTTCCCATTTGCCCAGCAATACAAAAAGTAGGATGAGCAAACGCTCCAGTATTCCAATCAGTGCCCCTGCATTTTCCAGCGAGCTCTCCCCGGCGCCTGCATTAGTTTCCGGATCCCGGGTTATAGCTGCTGCTACAGCATTCGGCGACCATTTGGAGATAATACTTTTAATCAGTACCGACGCCGGCTGCAGCAAAAACAAAACGGCAGTAGCGACCACCAGATGTTTTGTTTGAAACAACAGCGCCCAATTGATGTTAGTTTCCTGGTAAACCAGAACAACAGCCAGCAGCAACAGCAGGTGCAAGGCCTGGTCGGCAACAAACCATTGCCGTTTTGTGTTTGCCTTCTGTAAACTTAGTTTGATACCATCAATCACTCCGTGACCGCCTGCAATAGCTAAGGACGGCAGTAAGAAATAAAAAAAGTTTTCCTCCACCTGCCCAACGCTTCTTAGTACGCCTGTTATTGTCAACAGCAATACCAGGTGAACCAGGATATGGAGATACAGGTATCCGGAAGCCCATTTCTTCGTTTCCTTTTCCTGCACCCAGCGGTCTGGCTGCAAAAAAAAATCACCCAACAGGTGGGCTAAAAATAACTGTATCAGTAAAATCATCATGCGCTTAGGTGATGTTCAATTTTGCTGCGGTAAAATTTTTCCAGCTCCATGATCTCCTTGTAGTGAGCTCTTGTTTGCCGTTCACTGATAGAAGATTGTGTTCTGCCAAGTCTTTTCCCCAGGTCTGTCTGTGAATGGTCGCGGTAGGCTAAAGATAAGGCAACCATTTCTGCTGATACGGGCGTCCAGCTGTCCATGGCAATGGCTGCCAGGCTAATCATTAAATTTAATTCCCTGTCTAATGATGGCCATGGTGTTTTCACTGCCATGTTTTCTTTCATTTTTTTCAGCTGGTCAAACATTTCACCTGAGTTGATGAATGCTTCTCCATTAGACTCGCTGATTTTATGCGCCGAATAATTCTTAGTACCAATGCCAATAGACATCCGGACGTCGAGCTTTTTGATTCCCTTTACACAGGCTTTGATCTGCAAGCTTCTCAGGAACGATTGTCCGGGCTCGGCAACCTCCATCTGAAAACTGTCGCCTCTGTAGATCTCCCACACAGCAGGTGTCTTGCCTACCTGGAGCAATAGCTTTTTGAGTGGCACCATCCATGTTTCTGGGTTGGGCACTTTCCTGGAATTAATGATATCTCCTGTAATAACGCTGGTCATGCAGTATCGGTTTTTAAAACGATAATATCAAATATAGGGTTATTAACCGATATTTTAAAGACAGAACATTAATCGGTTTAAAGCCCGATAACAGCTGTTATCGGCACAAGAGCCAGAAAGCGGGCGGAAAGTCTCACACTTCAAGGAATTTTTCTGCGGGGGCGCGTGTGGCGGAAGACCGCATGGCCATGAGGGGGTATTTAAATACGAGCAGTAAAAGGGAGCGCAACAACAGCCGTTCGTGCCGGATGATGCCGCGGCAACGGTGGTACCGGAGTGAAGCAAGGTTTTTCTTTACTTCCGAATGGTTGCCATCTTTTAGGTTGGCAATCAGCACCTGGAGGCCGAGTTTACAAATAGCCGACGAAACTTTGTGCTTATTGGAGTTTGTGGCGTGAGCGAATAAAGTCTCGAAGAAAACAATGAACTTGTTGGCGTTGTTATAATGGCTATTGCCCTGGAAAGCTCCCGATCGGTGGATACGATAAGCACTCATATTCTCGG
>JBGTIL010000228.1:0-3416 GCA_041745695.1 Chitinophagaceae bacterium
GACTATGGTACGGGTGAGCGCGAGATGGCCTGGATCGTAGATACTTATCAAAGTTTGCGCCCAGGAGAGATCGATGCTGCAGGTTGCGTAACCGGCAAGCCTATTACCCAGGGAGGTGTTCGCGGGCGACGCGAAGCTACCGGACTGGGCATTTTCTATGGTATCCGGGAGATCTGCGCTATGTCGGATGTTATGGAAAAGCTTGGGTTGCACACCGGAATCGAAGGCAAACGCATTGTTGTTCAGGGGCTCGGTAATGTAGGCTACCACGCAGCGAAATTTTTTCAGAATGCTGGTGCCAGGATCGTGGCGCTTGCCGAATATGAGGGTTCGATCTACAGCGATACCGGGTTAGACGTGGATGCCGTATTTCAGCACCGGAAAGCAACGGGATCTATTCTCGACTGTCCCGGAGCCATGAATTTTCCAAAGAGCTCCGACGCGCTTGAATATGAATGCGACATTTTGATTCCTGCGGCACTTGAAAATGTAGTGAATGGTGAGAATGCCATGCGGGTGAAAGCTAAGATCATTGGTGAAGGTGCAAATGGTCCGTTGACACCGGAGGCAGATGAGGTGTTTATCACGAAAGGAACATTAGTAGTGCCCGATATGTACCTGAATGCAGGCGGGGTAACTGTATCTTATTTTGAGTGGTTAAAGAACCTGAGCCACGTGCGCTATGGACGGATGGAAAAGCGGTTCACAGAAAACATGAATCACCATATTCTTGGGCAGATAGAAGAACTTACCAACAAAAGCGTGAGCGAGCGTGAGCGCCAGTTTATCATGCATGGACCCGATGAGGTAGACCTCGTGTACAGCGGACTGGAAGAAACCATGATCGCAGCAACAAGAGAAATAATGGACGAGTGGAAACGCAACCCGCAAATACCGGATATGCGCACTGCTGCTTTCGTTGTGGCTATCAATAAAGTAGGTACCTCCTACGCAGAGCTGGGCATTTTTCCTTAAAACGCGTCAGCTCCGTAACGTAATTAGAACCCCGCCCAACGCGGGGTTATTTGTACCTGTGTTTAGCATTGGCGAGGTGAAAAATAACCTCGCCGAAATCGAGCTGGAGGGTGTTACAAAACAGCAGAAATTTCTCCAGAAATGGGGGGAAATCATCAGGCTTGGGGACTGTATTTAGCTGTATATTCGATTTTATAAATTGAGCACTATGATTAAAATGCAGGTAATTGGCAATCTTGGAAAAGATTGCGTAGTAAACACAGTAAACGGAAAAAGTGTCATCAACTTTACCGTTGCCCACACGGAAAAGTACAAGGACAGCAGTGGAAACAACCAGGAAAAAACAACCTGGGTGGATTGCGCTTATTGGACAGACCGTACAGCAGTAGCACCTTATCTCACCAGGGGTACACAGGTATTTGTGGAAGGCACTCCAGAGGTAAGAAGCTTCCAAAGAAATGATGGCACAGCAGGCGCTTCGCTTTCTATGCGGATACGTGAGGTTCAGCTTCTGGGCAGGAAGGGTGAAGGCGGAGGCGGCCCATCGGGCGGCAATGACTCCGGGATGTCTTCTCCGCGCCAGGAAGCAACCACCGCACCAGCCGGCATGAGCAATGACGATATGGCGGATGATCTTCCGTTCTAATTTACAACTCGAAAAAAAAGCTCCCTTAACCGGGGGCTTTTTTTTACTCATATCGGCAGCCTTATCACCGGCGGACCAGACCCTTACCTACAAAAGCAAACTGGTTCTATCTTGCAGGCATGAGTACAACAGTTTTTTCCTATGAACGCCTGCACACATTTACCCTGGGCATTTTCAAGAGCATCGGTTGTACGGATGAAGACGCAGCAGTGGCTGCAGATGTATTGCTCTCTGCCGACCTTCGGGGCATAGACTCGCACGGCATCGCCCGCCTGAGCGGCTACGTAAGGCTTTGGGAATCGCAGCGCATCAACAGCACTCCCAGGGTTTCCATCATCCATCAAACACCTTCTACCGCCACCATGGATGGAGACGGGGGCTTGGGTTTGGTGGTAGCGCCTCAAGCTATGCAGCTGGCAATAGACAAAGCAAAGGCAGTGGGTACCGGGTGGGTCTGCGTTCAGAACAGTAATCATTTTGGTATAGCGGGCTACCACGCGATGATGGCACTCCCGCACGATATGATTGGTATCTGCATGACCAATGCAAGCCCGTTAGTGGCACCAACCTTTTCCATAGAAAAGCTCCTCGGCACCAATCCGATCTGTGTAGCAGTACCGGCAGGCCTGCAGCCGCCTTTTGTAGCCGACCTCGCAACAACAACGGCAGCAAATGGCAAGCTCGAAATACTTCAGCGAAAAGGGGAGCCTGCACCCAACGGTTGGATACAGGACAGCAAGGGCGAGCCTACCAATGATGCACATGCACTGAAAACGGGTGGAGCCCTGCTCCCATTGGGAGGTGACAGAGAACATGGCAGCCACAAGGGCTATGCACTGGGCGCTATCGTCGACATTTTTTCAGGAGTGTTGAGTGGGGCTAATTACGGCCCCTGGGTGCCTCCCTTCCCAGCTTATATTCCCATGCCCATCAATATGCCTGGCAAAGGATTGGGACATTTTTTCGGAGCCATGCGCATTGATGCCTTCCGGCCAGCAACAGAATTCAAACACCACATGGACGAGTGGATTCACCGGTTCCGCAGTGCGAAAACAGCCGATGGTTACGACAAGGTGCTGATACCGGGTGATCCGGAACGTGCACTCGAAGCACACAGAACTAAAAGCGGCGTACCGCTGCTGCAAGTGGTGATTGACGATCTGGCGGAGCTTGGCAACCGGCGGGCTGTGGAGTTGTAAGCAGCTCCCAACTTAAACAGTAAGCAACTATATTTGCCACCCTTCACCTTCATGTAACATAGCTTATGAAAGTAATGAAATTTGGCGGCACCTCCGTTGGAAAACCAGAACGGATGCACCATGTAGCTTCCCTTATCACCGCCGATCAGGAGCCAAAAATTGTTGTGTTGAGCGCAGTGTCCGGAACCACCAATGCGCTTGTAAATATATCCGCTGCACTTGCTAAAAGTGACCGCGCAGGAGCAAAGCAATTAATTGACGCGCTGGAAAAAGAGTACAAAACTTTTATTGTTAACCTGGTGGGCTCGGAGGCGCAGGGCCGGGCAGAAGAGGTTCTGAAAGAACATTTTGAGTTCCTAAATATCATTCTTAGAATTTCGCATAGTGAGGCTTTGAGTAAAGACATCCTGGCTCAGGGCGAGCTGCTGTCCACGAAACTTTTTTCGCTGCTGCTACACGAGAAAGCTGTGCCCCACACGCTTCTGCCGGCGTTGGAGTTTATGAGCATCGACGCGGATGATGAACCTAAAATAGATGTTATCAAAGCAAAATTGGGCATACAACTGGCAGAGACGAACGAACACAGCCTGTTTATT
>JBGTIL010000229.1:0-4215 GCA_041745695.1 Chitinophagaceae bacterium
TGATGACGGATCGACCGATAGTTTTCAATATTAAGTATGAAATCTTGAACGCGGTTAGTGGATTGCGAATAGGATTTGACATTATTGAGATTGACACTCAGCTAGTAGTTTTCAGAAGTTTCCATGACGACCAAGATGCGATTGCCAGTCGTTTTGAGCCGGGGACTTATATGAGCCAAGGTACAATACCTCCTGATCTATTAAAAGAAGGTAAATACTTAATTCAGATGAAAATTGGTATTCATAATTTAAGGTGGATCGTTACTGATGAGTACGCACTGGAAATACAAATTACTAAACTTGCTGGGGTCAATAGTGCATATAATGACTCACGTCCCGGCATTATTATGCCAAAAATAAATTGGAAAACGAAGTATGCCCATTAAAGAGAGACTAACAAATTACTGTATTAAAAGGCTAACTGGTATCAGCAGAAGACTTGAACTCGTCCTTCAACGAGAGAAAGATATACTTTGGAACAAGCAATTCAAGAGGTCTGAGTCTTACATCCATCACTTCCGCGGATTCCAAATAAAGTTGTACAAAGATTCAATATTGTCACGACTTATTTTCGATGGGTTCGAAAATCAAGAATTATATTTTCTAGAAAAGTTTCTCAAAGAAGGCGATGTTTTTTTCGACATCGGCGCTAATATCGGGCTGTTTTCATTAACTGCATCTAAAATAATCGGAGAGTCGGGTAAAATATTTTCCTTCGAACCTACCCCCGTAACTTTTCAGAGATTGCAGGAAAACATCAAGCTTAATAATCTGGTTATGATTACAGCTTTGAATGTTGGGCTTTCTCACGAGAATTCAATGCTAAAATTGAATATATCGGAAAGTGGTTATGACGCGTGGAATTCCTTTGCCACAAGTGAGGATGAAATGTTTCAGAAAACGGCTCTTGTAGGAGTCACGACACTCGATGCGATTGTGCAGGAGTACGGACTTGAGAAGATAGATCTTATAAAAATTGACGTGGAAGGCTGGGAAAAGTTTGTTTTACAGGGGGGGGAAGGGTACTTTGTTGAGAATTCACCCGTTGTAATGGTCGAGTTTACCGAGGCAAATACATTTGCTGCCGGATATTATGTGCAGGAGTTGTATGATTTGCTCACAGCCTGGGGTTACAAGTGGTATCGTATCGTAAACAATAAACTTGTACTAGAAAACAAGCATCATCATTACCCCTATGATAATCTCATTGCCACGAAGGACATAAACGTTATCTACCAGCGATGTTCATCTTTTCAGTCTAGTTAAACGCTGAATTTTGCTAGGGACAGAATTGATTTTTATGTGAGAAGGTAGGGATTTGTCTTGATTGGGCCACTGGACCTCCAATTTGCTAATGACAATTGTAAAAATGAACTTAAGTATAATAACTATTAACTATAATGATCACGTTGGTTTAAGAAAAACTATTGAAAGTGTAAAATCCCAGTCATACATCAATATCGAGTACGTAGTTATTGACGGACGGTCCACGGATGCGAGCCTGGAGGTTATAGCGACAAATCGAAATTTTATCACCTATTGGATTAGTGAGCCAGACTCTGGCATCTACAACGCCATGAATAAGGGTTTAAAGAATGCAACGGGCGAATATGTGCTTTTCTTAAACAGTGGCGACATTCTGGCGCACAATACCGTCATTGAGCAAGTCATCAGTCTCCTAACGGGAGAAGATATCATATACGGCAATCTCTCGATGCAGGAAAATTCGGGAAGCTGGACAAAAAGCTATCCGGCAGTACCAACCCTAAGCTATCTCTTCGAAGATAGCTTACCTCATTCCGGCTCGCTTTTTATCAAAAAGACAGCTTTTAAAAATGATTTGTCATTGTACGATGAAACGCTACAAATCGTTTCGGACTGGAAATGGACTGCATTAGCAATTTTTAAGCACAATTATACTTTTAAGCACATAGACATGGTCGTCTCTATTTTCGATCGTGCTGGCGTTAGTTCAAAGCCAGAAAATTTAGCGTTGCTTAACAATGAAAAAAAACTCGTACTACGAGACTGTTTTCCGCTGTTGAAAGATGATATGGAACGATTGATAAAGTATAAGAATGATTACCAGTTGTTGATGGCATCGCGTTACCTTAAATTTTGCCTTTCTGTAAAAAAGCTTTTGCTGAAGAAGCTAATTCATGTCCAGCGAAAATCTATTCGGGTAATCCACCATAAAAGGTGACATTCGATAGCGTTCGGTTCAGGAAATTCGACGCTATTTTTTAGTTTTGGCCTGCAAATGCAGTTTACCCTAAACTTAAATTGAGGGTGCTTAGCAGAAGGCAACAGCTGTTTCCAACGTTTTTAATTTGTACTCAGTTCCATGCAGGGAGCATGTCAAAGCAACCTGCCAGTAAAACTGAACGATATTAATTTGGAATTGGTTTATGATCAATAAAGAAAATTTATGCGTCATTATCCCGGTTCACAAGGGTGACATTTCGCTGGAAGAGAAAACGTCATTGCTCGCGTGTAAAAAACATTTAGGACGCTTTGATTGTTTTTTGGTCTTCCCTGCAGGTTTGGATATTTCTGCCTACACTAGGGCCTTTTCGTCGCTGATTCCCAGACCAGTTGATCCTAGCTGCTTATCCTCGGTAGAAGCCTACAATAAATTGAAATTGAGTCTTTCTTTTTATGAGTCATTCGAGGCCTATCACTACTTACTCACCTACGAGTTAGATGCCTATATTTTCCATTCCAACTTCAATGAGCTGAATGTTTCCGTTTTTGATTTCATTGGAGCGCCTTTCTTCAAAGATTATTTGAAAGCCAGCAATGAGTCACCTTTGATAGATGGTTGTAATTCTGGGTTTTCGATTAGAAAAATAAAATCGTGCATAAAAGTTCTTCAATTGCTACCGCGTTATACGCGGCACTCTCTGATGCACGAAAAGCTCCTTTCAAAAATTCCCAGAGCGGGTTATTGGTTGAACCGAATAACCCGCGGCCGGTACGACATTTACATCAATGGTTTGCTGGGTTTTTATTTCGGTAATATGCATATCAATGAAGACCTGGTTTGGTCTCGTATCATACCCAGGCTTTTCTCTAATTTTAAGGTAGCAGACCCTCAAAGTGCATTACAGTTCAGTTTTGAACATAACCCACAGCGATTATTTTTGCTTAACGGAAATCGGTTGCCGCTTGGATGCCATGCTTGGGCTAAATACCCGTCGTTTTGGAAGGAGCACATTGACGCCCTGTAACTGCCCAGCGGGGTTTGAGAGTATTCATTTTGTCCATTGTATGTGCTTTCATTTACTTATTGTAGCACCTCCAATCAAAATATTCCTAATCTTAAAAGAAGCTGATGCTTGAATATCAACACACGCATAAGTACGTGCGTGAGGTGTTTGTGACAGCCGCTCTTTCTTTCAAATATTTCAAGTAATGCGTTTCATCCTTATCACGGAAGCTCATTTATCCCCGGATTCCGTTGGATACAATAAAACATCCTGGGTACTTATAAAAGATTTTGACCCACGCACTTACCATCTTTTCGTGCCAAAAAGAGTAAAGCGGGCATATAGCAGCCCAATAGATCCTCGCATAACGGTTGACAGGTATTTTCAACTTAATCTCAAAAAGCCCTTCACTAACAGGTTTGCTCATTATACAGATACGAGCATTAAACGCCTGAACTATTTGGGACGCATCGCCGGAAGTAAATTTTATCAACCGAATGGGGATGCGAAGTTTGTTTTTGTTATTCCTAACACATTCGAATTATTGCACTATGCGTATCTAAAGGCACTCAGGGCTGGTATCCCTTTGCGCATATTTTTGATGGACGACTGGTACTCCCGTTTTAAAAAAGGGTACGAAGTTGAGATGATAACCAAGTGCTTTAACTACGCTGACCGTTATGTGTTTATTAGCCCGTATCTAAAAGAGTCACTGTTTTCTAAATTTAAGATCCGACGGGAAGCGACCATCTTTTTCAACCCGCCGCGCATCCAACTAAATCATCGCGAACACAAGGCCTACGACACGAAAAGAGACGGGAACAGTCTTTCCCTGTGTTACATTGGGTCTATATTTCCCATGCACGATGCCATTTTTAGTCTAATCGATGCGATAAATGTCTTCAATGGACAGAACGGTGAAAAGGTATCGCTAACCGTCTTTACCGGCATGTACCACCAAATCAACTTTGCTCAGTACGAGAATGAATCTATAAAATATGGGGGG
>JBGTIL010000230.1:0-2029 GCA_041745695.1 Chitinophagaceae bacterium
GTAACCTCCTTGCTAAAGATCAAATCTGATAATGCCTGTCTTGCTTTTTGCCCATAAGGTTGGTCCTTTTCCGGGGTGTCAATTTCAGCAAGGCGGATTTTCTTTTGCTTTTTATTTGTTGTAAGCAAGGTAAAGGTATCCCCATCAGCAATAGCAACGACTCTGCCGCTATAGGTTTGCGCCCAGGCCATGGATATTGTGAAAATTAAAATCAGGGCCACCATCAAGCATATTATGATTTTTAACTGTTTCATGGAGGTTCCTTATATCAAAAACAGTGCTTCTTATTAAGCCTGCACCACTGGCAATTCATCCTTATTTGTGGTATAACGCTGGGAGAGATGATCCTGCTTTGTGGCCCATTTTTGATGTTGCGGTTTGCCCATACCGGCCAGATAAAGACTATTGCGGCCAAACTTGGCATTGACCTGATCGAGGGCCTGCATCAGCCTTTCCGAGCGTTCGGCTTCCAGATGTTCAAACAGGTTCGGCTGCCGTGCCCATGGTGGCACCAGCTCCTGAAATATCACACCGGCCTTGTGATACTGAAATCCTTCCCTGTAAATACGCATTAATCCTTGCAATGCATAAGCAGTCAGCTCACGCGTATCTGAAGAAGGGAATGCAAGTTTTAAAATAGTAGAATTGCTATATTGCCTTTCCTTAAGATTAAAAGGGTTAGTATGAATAAAGATGGTAATGTTGGAGGCTAAAAGTTCATGGTCTCTGAGTTTTTGAGCAGCACGCGTTGTATAAGAAATTACCGCCTCTTTTAAATCTTCAAATAGACAGGTAGTTTCTCCGAAAGCCCTTGTGCAGGCAATTGATTTTTTCTGCAGCGGCGCTTCTTCCAGGGGAATGCAGGAAAATCCATTCAATTCCAGATGCGTCCTTTCCCCAACCACCGTCATGATCTGGCGGATCCAGGCACACGGCGCTTTTCTGAAATCCTGGGCTGTTACTATATCGTGCTCTTGCAGTTTATCCGCATAACGCCTCCCTACCCCCCATATCTCCCCTACCTCAATCTGAGCCAGTCTTTCATCTTGAATCGTAGGGTCTGTGATATCAAATACGCCATTTAGTGATAAATCTTTTTTAGCGATATGGTTTGCCAGTTTGGCTAAGGTTTTTGTCGGCCCGATGCCGACGGAAACCGGCAGGCCGATCCATTGCAGAATGGTATGGCGGACCATGCGGCCAAACGCTGTTAAATCAAAGCGCTTCATGCCGCTTAAATCCAAAAAGGCTTCATCGATGCTGTAAGTTTCAACCTTAGGGGCCAGCTGCTCAAGGGTTTGCATTACCCGCCGGCTCATATCGCCGTATAGTGTGTAATTAGAAGAAAAATAGCGAATGCCGTGTTCTTTGACGAGCAGCTTTATTTTGAAAAATGGCTCCCCCATCTTTATTCCTAAGTCTTTGGCTTCCTGCGATCTGGCGATGACATTGCCATCATTATTGCTGAGCACAACGGTGGGTATCTGGCCCAATTTAGGATCAAATACCCGCTCACAGCTGACGTAGAAATTATTACAATCGACTAATGAAAAGCAGGCGGCTTGCCTGAAGCTAATCTCTTCAGACATGGTGCAGCACGCAGGTGACTACGCCCCACACCATGAAATTATCCTCCGATGAAATGGTGATATCCGGATAGTCCTTGTTCTCTGCTTTCAGCCTTACCTGGTTTTTTTTCTTGGAAAGACGTTTAACGGTTAACTCGCCATTTAATACGGCCACAATGATTTTACCATGGACCGCTTCCACGGAACGATCTACCACCAGCACATCATTATCGTGAATCCCTGCCCCGATCATACTGCTACCCTGGCAGCGTACAAAGAAAGTGGAGGCCTGATTCTTGATGATCAATTGCTGTAAAGAGACTTCATCTTCCAGATAGTCATCTGCCGGTGAAGGAAAACCCGCCGAAACATGGCAGGCATAAAGAGGCAAGCGAGTTTTCACATCCTCTTCTAACAGGTCAATCACCTGTGGGGCCAATGCTGTAGGAATACGCATGACT
>JBGTIL010000231.1:0-4370 GCA_041745695.1 Chitinophagaceae bacterium
ATTTCGATGCCGGTGACCTCTGGTCCGGGTACGCCATCTACATTAATCTGAAAAGCGGAACTGCTTCCTCCTCCCAATCGTACAGAGCTGACGCGGATGCCTTCTGAAAACCGATTGAATATTTTGAACGATTGGGTGATGGAGCCGGTGCTGGTAAACACGGTGTCAAACCTCAGGGTGTCGACGCCAGATCTGAGCATAACCGACGGGTTGCTGGTGAAGCTGCTTTTTTCACAGGCGCAAAATAGCAGTACAATAAGAAAGCTATGAAGGACGATAGGAACGAAGTTTTTCATAAAAGATAAAAGTACAGAAGCGGCACCAGCTTTCTCGCTGGACAGCTTCAATAGTCAGCCTGTAGACGAAAAACAAAGTGTAGCTACACTCACCTGTACATCGCCTGCTGCTAAAAGCACTTCACTACAGGCTTCGAGGGTAGCGCCGGTGGTAAGTACGTCATCCACCACGAGCAAATGTTTTCCACTGATCGATGCTGCATCCAACAGTTCAAACTTTCCTTTAATATTTTCCCATCGCTCCACCCGGTTCTTTTTGGTTTGCGTTTCGGTAGGCTGTTGCCGGTAGATGATATGGGTCCATACAGGTTTATGAATAACGCCTGCTATGCCTGCACAAAGTACAGCAGCCTGGTTATAACCCCGTGTTCTTTCTTTTGAAGGATGAAGGGGCAGAGGCACCAGCGCATCTATTGCATCAAAGCGGTTCGTGGCACCAAGACTTTGTCCCATGAGCCTGCCGAGGTAGATGCCCAGTTCCTCTTCACCCCTGTATTTGAACCGGTGCATGAGTCGCTGCATCAGTGAGTCTTTAGTATAATAGTATTGGGCCGTTGCATGCGTAAGTGCTACGCGACCCCAAAATATTTTTTCTACCGGGCTGTTCTCATGGAGGTGGAACTGTGTTTCGGGGAGTGCGGCTAAACAGGAAAGACAAAGCTGGTGTGCTTTATCGAGAACGTCTGTGCCGCAGCCGGCGCAGGTATGCGGAAACACAAAATGCAGCAAAGCTTCTTTAATATCAGGCAGCCAGTTCATCCCTTCATTTTTGCTTTTGGTTTTTGTTATTGATTACAACTGTAATGATGCTGCTGCCCGAATAGGAGTAACAACGAAAGAACGATTAAGCGTTTCAAAAATCGGTGAACAAATCTGGGATGAATGTAAGGTTGCCTGCTATTGATTCAGCGAGGAAATCATCATCTCACGAAAGTAAAAACACAACAGCGATCCTTAGAACAAGTATTGGTATACTTCGTCCACGCGGCCCATGGTTACAACCTCAATGGAGAAATGTTTTTTATCCAGACCCTTCTGGTTGTATTTAGACAGGATGATTTTTTGGAAGCCCAGTTTTTCTGCCTCTGCAATTCTTTGTTCTATGCGGTTAACCGCCCTGATCTCTCCGCTAAGCCCTACCTCACCCGCAAAGCATATGCTGTGGGGTATAGACACATCTTCGTATGAAGAAAGCAAAGCACACAGTACCGCCAGGTCGATGGAAGGGTCTTCTACTTTCAGCCCGCCGGCGATGTTGAGGAATACATCTTTCACGCCAAAATGAAACCCACCGCGCTTTTCCAGAACTGCGAGGAGCAACTGCATGCGGCGCAGGTCGAAGCCCGAAACTGTGCGCTGAGGTGTTCCGTAAACCGATTGGGTTACCAGCGCCTGTACTTCAATGAGGAGGGGTCGCTGACCCTCGATAGTAGCCGCGATGGCAATGCCGCTCAACTGATCTTCCTTCTGGGTCATCAGTATTTCACTTGGGTTGGTCACTGGGCTCATGCCGGTATCGTTCATCTGGTAAATACCCAATTCTGCTGTGCCGCCAAAACGGTTCTTCAGGGTTCGCAGAATACGGTAGGCATAATGCCGGTCACCTTCAAATTGAAGCACTGTGTCGACCATATGTTCGAGCAGCTTTGGTCCGGCGATGCTCCCTTCTTTTGTGATATGACCAATTAAAAAAACAGGGGTATTGGTTTCTTTGGCAAATTGCTGAAATTCGGCTGCACATTCTCTTATCTGGGATACGCTTCCGGGTGATGATTCGATAAAAGGTGATTCAAGGGTTTGTATAGAATCAACGATTATTAATTCTGGTTTGAGTTTTTTCACTTCCTGGAAAATGACCTGCGTAGAAGTTTCCGTGAGCAGGTAAAAATTGTCGCTCTTCATGCCCAGCCTGTCGGCACGCATCTTGATCTGCTGCTCGCTTTCTTCGCCGCTGATGTAAAGCACAATGGCATCTTTAAGTTGTAAACCCATCTGGAGAAACAAGGTAGATTTTCCAATACCTGGTTCACCAGCAACCAGTACGATACTACCCGGAACAATACCTCCACCAAGCACGCGGTTTAGTTCGCTATCAGTAGTAATAACGCGGGGCTGATCTTTTGTTTGCACTTCATGCAGCGCCCTCGTTTTTTTTACGGCACCTGTAACGCCGTGGTACGATTGCCAGTCTGCTGCTCCATCCTTTTTGGTATCTTTTTGAATGAGTTCTTCTACGAAGGTGTTCCACTGCTGACAGCCTGGGCACTTACCGGCCCACTTTGCACTCTCATGACCACAATTCTGACAGAAGTAGCCCGTTTTTACTTTAGACATTTCCCTGTAAATTAATTGAAGAAAGGTTCGCTTAACGTGGATAAGATGTGCGCAAGCCCGAGCAAATCAAAATAAAAAGGGCTGGCCTTACGACCAACCCTTTTACTTACTAACCCATTAAATTCTACTGCTAAATTACAATTATGCAGTAGAATACAAAATTAATTTTTGTTCCTGTGCATAACTTTCGCATGATTTTTTGTTGTACTGCTTCTGGAGGATTTGCATCTTAACAAATTGATTGTCAATTAACTAGATACAGGGATGAAAATTCAAAATAATTTGTCTAACTGCTATAATGGCAGCTTCTATAAGCGTATTTTGACAATTATGACAAAAACCGGGCAGCATTCATTTTTTACGCCTCAATACAGTGATTTTGGGAGGATTGGACAGGGATTTGACACTCAATTACAAACACTTACAATTTACTATGTCGCCATCAATCTGGATAGTTTCGTTGATTTTTATCGGTATCAGTATGCTGGTATCTGGTATTTTGAAAAGAAAGTTCGCACAGTATAGTAAAATACCACTGGCTGCCAAGCTCACCGGAAAAGAAGTGGCTGAAAAGATGCTCAGGGAGCATAATATTCACGACGTGAAGGTGATTTCAGTGGAGGGCTCGTTGACCGACCATTATAATCCGGTGAATAAAACAGTGAATCTAAGTCCGGAAGTTTTCGGGACTACAAGTGTTGCCGCGGCGGCTATTGCTGCTCACGAATGTGGTCATGCTGTGCAGCATGCAGAAGCCTACAGTTGGCTGCAATTGCGAAGCAAGCTGGTACCAGCGGTACAGTTCAGTTCAAATATTGTGAACTGGGTGCTCCTGGGTGGTGTAGTATTAGCCAGTTCTGGCAACAGCACACTACTAGTGGTGGGAATCGCGCTCTTTGCCGTGACCGTGTTCTTTTCGGTCATTACGCTGCCGGTTGAGTTTGATGCCAGTAAACGGGCGCTTGCCTGGCTTACTTCCACTAATGTAACAACGGCAGAAGAGTACCCCAAAGCAAAAAATGCGCTCACTTGGGCCGCTATGACCTATGTGGTAGCAGCGCTGGCTGCCATAGTAACCCTTTTGCAGTACCTGATGATATTTTTGGGTGGAAGGGATCGGGATTGAACTACCTCATCCGATCGTGTCCTCTTGTTTTAAGCCTTTTCAAAGTCAGTTCTCTGTCCAACAGTGGAACAAGCATTGCCGCTCGTCATAATTTTACTAAGCCGCAAATCTGTCACCAAAACAAAAAACCTTTCCATTTTCTGCCCAACCGAAGCTTTTTTGCAGCTTTTCGCGCCAAAAGGTGAATTATTTTTTGCCATTCCTCAAGTAATGTTATTTTTAAGTTATAAAAGTTACATGTACATGAGAAAATTTATATCTCTCTTGGGGGTACTACTCCTGTTAGTATTTAACGCGTGGTCGCAAACCCGGGAAGTGAGTGGTAAAGTAGTTGATAACAATGGTCAACCCGTGCCCAATGCTTCTGTACAGGAAAAAGGTACCCGTAAGGGAACTGTCACAGACGCCAGTGGTACGTTTAAACTGAGCGTTAATCAGGGAGCAACGCTTCTTGTTACTTCGGTTGGCTTCGACAATCAGGATGTTCCTGTAAGTGCTACCGGCGATGTGCAGATACAACTAACTGTTAGCAGCCAGTCACTCTCAGAAGTTGTAGTAACCGGGGTGGGGGTTGCCACGAGTAAGAAGAAACTCGGTATCGCGGTCGAATCTAT
>JBGTIL010000232.1:0-7216 GCA_041745695.1 Chitinophagaceae bacterium
GTCAATATAAAGCAGATGAATAGGCTGCAGTTCCCCTTTTATGACTACAAAAGGAGCGATCTGCGTACTGTTATCGTTCACTGCTTCTTTATTCCAATAAAGCCGGTCGGGATAAAGAAACTTATAATACTCCATGGTGTCGAGACCGATTTCTTTACTCCAATATTCCCAGTTCAGTGCGCCGAGGTGTGTCCACTCTTCATCCGCTGCTAGTTGGAAGGCAGAACCGGCCTTGCGGTTTCGGTAAAGCCTGCCCAGGTAAGGTATAGAAGGTGTGCTGGCATTAGTGAACTTCCTGGTGAATGAATAGGCTGTCACGTCTGCTCCTTCCACTTTGTTATCATTGGCATCCGCTACTCCTATCTCTATGGTTGCAACCTGTCCTGGATAGATCACCGCGGGGGCATTTATAGTCAGTTTCAACAATTTGTTCTGATACGGAACGGTGTATTCTTCCACGTACACCTTGTTAGCAAATACATACTGAAGGGAAAAAGCGTAATTCTTTGGCGTTTGGGTTTTGGCAATTAAAGAAAAGCTATCCGCGTATCCTCTGTTGATCACCTTATTGCCAGCAAAAAGGGTATACCATACGGGTAAACGATGTGGGTTATTTAACCGGATAAACAAGGAGTCTTTCGTTCTTGTGGCGAAGGCTGAAACAATACCTTTTTTATGCTCCAGTTCATATTTCTGAGATACATCCCCGCTTATCGCGCTATAATAGTTTGCATAAGGATTTAATTTAATAGTGACTGGCAAACCGGCGTTGAAGATTTGCAGGGTGTCGTCCTGTTTGTTGAATGCATAAATCACGGCAGGCGCTTTGATCTTCACGCCGTTTGCCAGCAAGTCAATCTTCAGGCTGTCCTGTTCTAATTGAAAAGTCAGTTTTTTTTCCCTGTCAATAAAATTGGAATACAAATTTTCAGTATGCCTTTCATTGTTGCTGTTCAGAAGCACACATTCTATTTGATATTGAAAAGAGACATTGGGAAAGATACTGTCGGGAAGGTTAATTTTTGTCTCACCTACTGTTTCCAGAGGTTGGGTATGCGTCCACAATGTGTCGGGCAGAAACACCTTAGGCTTGTGAAAAGTTGTGCCATAGTCTGACAAGGGAAGCACCGTGATCTGCAGTCGTCCATCCATGACTGGCAGATCATTTTCATCGGTGGCTTTTAGAAAGATGGACAGCACATTACCGCGGTTATGCTCTTTTTGATCCGAACGGGCGGTAAAATTGATCGCTTGTAATTCATATTCTTCATACTCGAACTTTCCGCGAACTACAATCTTGCGCTTGCCCGCATAGGCTTCATCGTCCAGGTTGCCATCATAAGCAGAGAGGTCGTATTTCCTGCTGCGTTCTTCTTCCAGCGTTACCAGATAATCTTGATCCAGGTCAAGATCCAGACTATCACGCAGCACGAATTCGTGGGTAAAGCCGCCTGGCCGGTAGGGTTTCAGAACAGCGATTATTGTATCGAAATTGAAATATCGATCCGACAACCTAACAAGTAATCGCTCATTCAAACCCTTTCCGTTTTTTCTCATCACAAACGCTTTCATCTTAACGGTATCGCCTGGTTTGTACATGGGTTTGTCAAAGCTCATAAAACTCCTGAAACCTGCCTCATAAGGCACGGGGCGGTCAAAATAATCAATATAAGTGTCATTCCTTCCCTTCCATCTTCTAAGTGTCTTTGTAATGTGTTTCAGCGGAAAGCCGAAAGACGCCTTCCGAATTAGGCCTTCAAATAATCCAGGTCTTGTGCCAGTGGTTTGGAGCGGAAAATAGTAAGCTGTGTTTTCATAGATTACCCGGAGGTTGCCTGACGCGCGCCTATTATTAAGTTGGTAAGTTTGTGTAGCAGCATCGTATTTTAATTGGCGACCATGTATGTTTACCACCGCATCTTTAAGAATTTAACCTGTCTTATCATGCAGCATAACATTAAGGTCCCTCTTGTTATTAATCAGTTTCAGCTGTAAGTCACCCGCTGTTATCAAATCATATCGCAGTCGATTTCCTGTTGCCTGAAGTAAAATGTAATTGCCATCCGCCAAAGGCGGTATTGCATTCTTGCCAGGGAAGGAGTCTACCAATGTGTGCAGGTGCCGCTGGTTAATTTTATTTAATTTGGTTTTATAAAGCGCAAGTGCTTCATTGGCAGAGACCTGGTAAATGTACCGATAGGTACTGCCCTTATGACTCTGGGAAAGCGGTTGCTGTGCCAGCAGGGTATTTGATAGAAGTAAGCAAATCAGGAACAAATATGTTTTCATACAGGGCAGTTATGAAGGTCGGTGCTGAAAAAAACTGCTTTAAGAAATGGAATATATAAAAAAACATTTCATTGACAAGACTCCCGCAGCAACTTTCATTTGATGGCTCTTAAAGGTAGCTATAAGACTGCAAGAAAGCATTGAGGTCTTTGCAAAGCAACTTCTTCTAAAGGGTTGTGGAGGGAAAGCGATTTTTGTATTCCATCAGCTGAATCGATGCAAAATAAATACGTTTCATCCCATTGGTAAGGTATAGTTACAAACTGGCCGAGAAAATTTAAACCTTACTTATTTACACAGCTGCCTGGGTGGCATTTTTAGTTTTGGACTTTTTTCATGGTCGATACTATAATCGAACCTGGATCCCCGGAAAAACCTTTCCTGGAAAATGCTAAAAAAACAAATGTTTCATATTACATTTAAGAACCAAACACTACGACTTATGAGAGCTATGCGATCACCTCATCCTGATGCATCAATGAGTGCTGCACACGTACAACAAGTGTCTCCTGAATTTAAAAAGGAAGCCATCCGATCAGTTATAGCGATTGTTGGTTTCATCGGTGTCTACATTTTATTGATAGCCTTTTCTCTCGGGCTTATTGCATTATGCTGTTATGCCGGGGTGATGATCATGACTTTTAAAGCTACTTTTTATACCCTGATTATTGGTATCGGGATTATGGGCTTTGGCGTAATGGTTTTCATCTTCCTGATAAAGTTCCTGTTTGCTACCTCCAAGGTTGATGAATCAGATGCCATTCAAATAACTGCTCAGGACCACCCCCGACTTTTTGAGATGATCCGGTTGCTTGCGAAAGAGGTTGGAACTTCACAGCCAAAAAAGATATTTCTTAGTGCGGATGTTAATGCAAGCGTTTCGTATAACTCCTCATTTTGGAGCATGTTTCTTCCTATACGAAAAAATTTAAGAATAGGCCTTGGGCTTGTTAATGCCGTAAACGTAAGCGAACTGAAGGCAGTGATTGCACACGAGTTTGGTCACTTTTCACAAAGGAGTATGAAGGTAGGTAGCTGGGTATACCAGGTCAATCGGATCATCCACGACATGTTATACAATAACAAAGGTTATGGTGAAAGCCTCGATTCGGCGTCCAGATCAAGTAACATCATTGCCTTTTTCGTCTATCTAACTGTCCAGGTAGTAAAAGGCATTCAATGGGTACTACAAGGCATGTATGCGGTGGTAAACAAAAGTTATTTGGGACTATCCCGCCAGATGGAATTCCACGCAGACCTCGTGGCAGCGTCCCTCTGCGGTTCTAACAATATTATCTCGGCCCTCAGAAGGGCTGATTTTTCAAGTGCCGGCTACAGTGCAACGCTGCAGGTGTGCAACGAACTATGGGAGGAGAAAAAAATCGTATCAAATTTTTACGCTCACCATAAGCGTACCATTGCAACAATTGCTACACAAAACAGTACAGAGCTGGAAGACGGACTGCCAGTTGTTTTCAATAGTGATGCCAAAGCTGCTCATCGGATTATCGTTAAAGATCAGTGGGCTTCGCATCCTACCATTGATGAGCGAGAGGCATACCTGGAGCCCTTTCATCTTTCTGCCGAGGTAAATAAGACTTCTGCCTGGGCACTTTTTAATGCAGACGATAACTGGCAAGAGCAATTAACCCGGCTGCTTTATAGAGAGCTACCAATGGAAGAACGGAAGGAAACAGTTGATGATTCAGTTTTCGAAGCTATTGTAATTAAAAAAGCGGAGCAGACGGCTCATCCAAAGATTTTTAAAGATTTTTATGCAAACCGGGTTGTCCAACCCTTTAATGTGGAAGCAGCAGTCCAGCTGCCTTTTAAACGTATTGCGTTTACAGATTTATTAACCGAAGAAGCTGCCTCACTCCCTAAAAACATCCAGGCACTCGCGGATGATATTGCAACACTTAGCGCTATAATAAGCGGAAAATTGAAAGTGAAAAGCTTTGACTTTGAAGGAACAAAATATAAGTCGAAGGAAGCGACTGCTATCCTGGCAACATTAGAAAGTGAAGCAAAAGAAAAAGGGGCAAGCCTTGTTACCCTGGATCAGGAAGTTTTTCGTTTTTTCTATTACGATCTTCCATTAAAAGAAGCAGAAGGATTAAAGAAGGGCTGGCAACAATACTTCGACCACCGGCAAATGACAGATACCTATCTGGAAAAAGTAAATGCAATGCTGAGCCCCCTGGGTGCCATCTATCGCGGTGAAACCATTCCTTTACACACAATAGAGGAGATCATACTACATTTAAAAGAGACCCATGAAGCATGGTTCAAAACCTTTATCAAGGATTACCTACAAAATAATGAACTTGAAACGAACCCCTCTCTAAAGGAAAAGGGGTCCCTTTTCGTTTCTGCCGATTTTCAATATTTTTCCCACAATCAGTTCTTTGATACAGAGCTGGAACAATTAAACACTCTTGTGCAGGAACTTTGGATTTCGATGAGTGATCAGCAGCAGGCAACGTTTAAAGCCATCACAGAAAGACAGGCAGCAAGCCTGACTGCAAGTACTCAGGTAATTGCCTGTAGATAGGCGGATACAGTCAAAAGGCGTGATCTGTTTGGGACATGGCATTGAGCAAACTTCAATGTTTCAATGGCTATATTGATAAATTTTATGATGCTTGGACCCGCCAGAATGCAGGTCATTGTAAGATCGTGGCTTTCTTATTTAACTGCAGGCTGCGCCTTTGTGGGGCCGGGGGTCAACTCCATTACCATTCGCGAGGCCTTGAGTTTTACCAATCCAGAGCCACCATTCCAACTCCACAGATAAAGATAGTCAGCCCCCCTAATGCATGCGTATACCGCTCCATGTTTTCGGTCTTAATAAAACGGCTTCCATAATAACCGAGCACAACCATCAAAGTCATAGCCGCAAGTGTGAAAAAAGTATAAACCATTATTAACAGTACCATTATTCCAGGAGCATGTTCTACAGCCGGAAAGAAGAGTAGCGGAATCATTGGTTCGCAGGGTCCAAGCAGGAAAATAATGAACATTACCCAGGGGGTAACCGGGTGACGCTCCTGTGGCAGTACTGCTTGCCTATGCTTGTGCTCAAATACGTACATCGACCCATCATCGTACGTCTCAAAATGCTTATGTTTTCTGATTTGGTAAGATCGAATGATACCCCAAACACCGTATGCCAATCCAAAGATCAAAACTGCCCATGCAGCCCATCCACCACGAATTGATTGAAGCCATGTCAGTTTGGAAACAGACCATCCAAGAGCAGCACCCGTCAGCCCCAGGGTCACTGAGCTCAACACATGCCCGCAACCACAAAGTACCGTCCAAAAAATGGTTTTTGAAAGTGACCATGTTCTTGCTTTTGCCAGGGCAATGAAAGGCAGGTAGTGATCGGGACCAGCTACGGTATGAAGAAAAGAAATCGAGATGGCAGTGATCAGAAGCAATTCAACCTGCGACATCGGCACCGGTTTTAGTTGTATGCTGTATGTGAAGCGATGCTATACAGCAGGATAGCTCCTGTAACAATTTAAATAACTGCTCCGCCTTGTTACCGAGTACGCGTAGCAATAAGCCGTTTAAAGGCAAGGCGCTTACGCCGAAAGTTATCCCTTCTTCTACATTCATCCGCTCTACAATAACCTTAGTTAATGCTTCTTTGTCGACCATTTCGTTCCAGCAAAGCATGCTGGCCTGATGCGTGAATCCCTCCAGTTGCCCAATTACAGAAAGGTTCATTTGTTGGGGTAACAGCACTAGATTCTCCCTGACTACTAATCTGCCTTTGAACAATATATCGGTGATGCTGTGATAAAACTTGAACTGGAAAACTTCGTTATTTTGTTTTCGTCCGCAACTGATGATTTCAGCCCACTGTAAGGTGCAGCCTTGATCCAGGGTGATTGTAACCTTCGATTTGTAGATAGCGTTTTTATGAGGCACAATCGGATGCGGCAGGTAAACCAGCGAGCTTCCCTCTTTCATAACCACCTCCATGTGCTGTTCAGCTCCCGACACCATGTGAAAGATCCGCTGATACGCTTGCGTTTCAACCTTCACATCTGAACCTTTACCAAGCGTGATTGCAAGATGATAATGATCACCGTCCAGTGTTCCGGGAGATGAAGTCATCAACATTAAGTGCAACTGGCGCAGCTCCTTGTTTTCTGTAACATCTGCCAGTTTCAATGGCGAGGAACAAAATGAATTTTGTAAGATCGTTCTTCCCTGCCGCACAGTTGTTTCAATATGGAGATTTGCATTCAATGCCACAGTGCCACCTCCTCCACGTCTTCCATCAATGCAAACTTTTTTATCCAGTTTACAACACTATCTAAACCACGTAGCGACATAAGATTTGTAAATACGAAGGGCAGGCCTTTGCGCATGAGCCTTGCGTCTCGTTCCATCACATATAAATCAGCATTTACATATGGCGCAAGGTCTATTTTGTTGATCACCAACAGGTCGGAACGGGTGATGCCCGGGCCGCCTTTGCGGGGAATTTTATCGCCCTCTGCAACGTCTATTACAAAGATGGTAAGATCAGCAAGGTCGGGGCTAAAAGTAGCCGACAAATTATCTCCACCGCTTTCAATAAAAATGATATCTAGATCTGGAAAGCGTGTCGCCATTTCTTCCACAGCCTCCAGATTCATACTTGCATCTTCGCGAATGGCTGTATGGGGACAGCCACCTGTTTCAACACCAATGATCCGGGCGGCAGGTAGCAAACTGTTTTGCGTGAGGTAGTCTGCATCTTCTTTTGTGTAGATGTCATTTGTGATTACGCCGATGCTATAGGCTTCATTCATTTGCCTGCTCAGCCGCTCAATGAGTGCGGTTTTACCCGAGCCTACCGGCCCGGCTATCCCGATCTTTATGTACTTCCTTTCCATAACTAATTTTATTCAAGTTTTTAGCTTCCGTT
>JBGTIL010000233.1:0-12493 GCA_041745695.1 Chitinophagaceae bacterium
TTTCACGTTCATCCTGGGTGCTATTTTAAAATGCTGATGACCACTCGCCTGTTTTGAGCCTTACCTGATGCAGTGCCATTATCTGTAATGGGCTCATCTGCACCTTTCCCATCAATTTTTTGGAAGCGGTCTGACGGGATACCACGTTGCATCAAATAGCTTTTCACTGCCTCGGCCCGTGCTGTAGATAATGAATAATTTGCGTCTTGACTACCAGTATTGTCTGTATGGCCTACCAATTCCAGTTTGGAATCTTCCGCCTGAACCAGTAGGTTGTAAATCTGTTCGAGCACGTCTTTTCCTTCTGGACGAAGGCTTGCCCTGCCGAGATCAAAGTTGATGCGCCACTGACCGGAAGCAACCACATTTGATGCCTTTTTGCTATAATCAGCAGTGTACGATGAACCGGCATCAATATTCTCAATTTGTTTTATGAAAGATGTGTTTACTGCCTCTTCATATGGTACGATGCGCTTTACATTTTGATTAAATCCAGCCGGGTTCAGATCCTTTAGGTACCGGGAAACCTGGTCATATACAGCTTTATACCTATTGGTGCCATCGGTAACGCCGTAATACTGATTGGCGTCGGCAAGATTAAACACGCGGGAGCCTCCCATATTGTAAGAAATACCATTTTTCTGGCCTTGCTGTCCTTTGAACATGTCGTACCAGTACTGTGGTGTTTCCAGATTGAAGGTTTTGGCTGTAGCTTCGGAAGCCTTGCGGCGCCAGTTATCGTATTGTTTCATTTGATTGGAAGCAACATAAGATGCTTTCAGCATGTTGCTGACTAAGTCCCTGTTTTTTTCCGCCCACTGTTTTACAAAAACCAGAGTGGTAGCCATTTGATTATTGAATTCCCTGGTAGAAACAATGTCAGTGAAGCCGGTCAACTCATCAAAAACCATCTTGTCGCCAGGTGTCCATGTGGCACACCCGTCAACTTTTTTATTAATTGTCTTCCCAGTCAGCTTGCCATTTTTAACTTCTTTAAGCGGAACTGTCCAACCTTGCTTTTGCGACTTAATCAGCTCTTTTGCTGATTCCGTATAGTCATCATTTGCGGAAGCCAGAAAATTGATTGCTTCTTCATCGTAGGTAGATGGGTCGGGGTTAATCTTTATTCCGTTAGCAGAAGCGTAGTTTACCGCAGTCACCCAGTCTCCATCGCCCAGAACCGTCGAAATAAGAGCACCCTTCATTGTTTGAGGGTTCGTCTTCCAGCTTGGCGGTCCAATCAATTTGTCTTCCCCGTAGCTAAGACCGATAGCACCTACTGCTTGTAATTGGTATTTGCCTTCTCCATATTTATCGTTGATAGCTTGTTGTGCCGAGCTAATGTAAAACGGAACGCCATCTCCCATGATCATGATTCCGGCTACGCCCTCCTTTGGATGCTGCTGTCCCTGATCCAGGTCTTCAATGAATTTCATTTGCAAATTCCGCAGTTCCGAGAGCCAGTCCTGCCGGATAATTTCCAGGTTGACCCCGTTTTTCTCCATCATCGAACCTTGAGTAGTCTTCGGACCTCCATTTGCCACAATAATACCCGATTGGGCATTCCAGGCATAACCTGCAATGCGAACCAACGGCTTCTGTGCCACCTCAGATGATGGATCGTCCTTCGGAGTTGGTAATGCTTCAGAAGTAACCAAGTTGTTCACATCTTTGTCACTGATTTCTAAACCGTTCAATACCTTAGAATTTTCGACCCGGAGACCAGGTGATAGATAATAAACGAGTGTACCTAAGATCCCGGCTACTACGGTAGCAATAACTGCTTTGGAAAGAAAGGTAAGTTTTGACCAATTCATGTAGAAGTGTGTTACTTTTTTTAATTGAAAATGTCTCCAAATCCCTTACTCTCTAACTTATCTTCTGTGGAAAGTTTATAATTTGGATTCTCGTATTTCCTCGATTCTGGTATGGCGAAAGAGTCTGTTTTTATCTGATCTGCCAGTTTATCTAGCTTGGAATAAAGTTCGTCACTGTCCATGGAGTACTGACTTGTCAGGGAATCCAAATCAATTAGGTTCTCTTTCGTGGAAGCAAGATCCAGCGCAATAGTGTTCGTAACAACATCCAGTGCATATTCCAGTTCCCAACCCTTGGTGAAAAGCATGGCTGATTTTGCCTGTTCAGTAGCCTGCTTAGCAGCTTCTGCGAAAGCGTACTCTTTCTTCAACATATCGATACTGACCTCGAAGTCTGCGATCTTAATTTCCATAGCTGTATCCACCATATTGAGCTTACGGTCAAGTTTGCCGATGACATGGGCCCTGCTGCCGTACTTCCTGACAAGGCTAGTGCTCTGGTTCAGCATATGACTCACCCGTTGCGCCTCACTTAATGTGCGCATTAGTCCGGTTTGAATTTCAACATATTCATCGGTCTCCTTCGCTGCCTCACCTAATGACCTTTCCTTCTCATGCATTTTATTCTTGGTCGCCTCCGCCCGGGTTTGCAATACCAATACTCTTTCCTGGTAATCTTTTGCTTCCTTTTCAGCATTTGTTGACTCCGCTTCCATATTTGATTTGATCGCTTTGATCTTGGCTTTGGCTTCTTTAAAGCGCAACCTGTTTTGAACCATTTTTTCCTTCTGCTCCTCCAGCTCTCCAAATGGATCATATTTTATCAGCAATTTGTGCAAGGCCCGGGAAAGCTTTTTCAATGCCCTAATTAAAACAGGCAGCATAATGAAAAAGCAGATCACGAGAACAGCTGCGGCAATTGCACCGAGTACCTGGCCAACCCATACAAACACAATAGGTAAAATGTACGTGTAGAGGCCCCAAACAATGGTGCTTATGATCGCGAGACTCAGAATGATGCCGATTCCCTTCTCCCCCTTCCGCCAGTTCTTCGGATTCAGGCTTATTTCATTTTTCTGAAAGTGTTTTAGAATAGGGAGTTCCAGTACTTTGCTAGATTCAATACTCATGGAAGTTCTTTAAGCGTTAGTCTTTTAAATAAGAGTGAATGCCTTGCTTAATCTGGCTCAGTTTTTCAATGCTGATCTGGCGAGCCATATCGTTTGCCGCTAGCTTTTCACGAATTCCTTTTTCCTGAGGATAGTACCCATCATCCACCTTCCCCAATGAAATGCGTTTCTGATTTATTTCAAGCTCCAGTTGCTGAAGTTCCTGGCGCAACAAGTTGATTCGTTTAGAAGCACTATCAATATCGTGTTGCAATTGACTTTTTTCACCGTTTCTTTTTTCCTGGATGGTATTTAGCTTTTGCTGCCCGTGCCCCACATATTGAGTGTGCACTTCGTTGATCTTGCTAATGTAGAATTCAGCATCAGTAAGCAATTTCGATGCATTGATGGTCTTATCCAGCGTCCGAGCCATCTGAAATGCCATCCTATAAGTTTGCTCGCCCGTTTGACCGGTACTTGCTACAGTTTGGTAGAATTCATAAAAATCATAGCCAGGCATGTTAATGGACTCCAATCCATTTTCGTAGACTTTGATTACATCAGAGACCACAGGATCTGTAACAGTCGGGGTGTTGGGATGGGATACATGCGACGGAGCTTGTGTTGTTGAGACAGGAAATACAACGGGCTGAGAAGTCGTCTTTTTCTCTATATCCACTTCATCTGCTTTTATAAACAGACTCTTCCAGTTCTTAATCATAAGCAGTTGATTGATTGAAGCTTTAAATTTTTTAAGAAACTTAAAACGCTAATATATTACTTTTCGAAAGGTCTTACGCACACTATTCAATCCACAAAAAGCCAGCAACAATCTCCTCGCGGAATATTCCCTAATAAATTCGGGTTTTTATACTGGTCGGGGGATGTGCATAAGGCACTAGGACGTAATCACCCTGAACTTTTGGCACGCAGAGTTTCTTAGCTCACCACTACTGCATGCTCAGCGCCCAGTCTCTTTTACATATGACGGATAGATTTATATGCAAATAGAACACATACAAGTCCCAATTGCAAATGACCATCATAAAAATCCGCTCACATAAGTATATACTTTTGAAAGAGCCTTTGTAGGGGAAGGATATTTATTGAAAGCCAGGATATTCTAAAGGCGTGCTTCTACCTATTTTGAACGGGAAATATTAAAATAATATCATGTGGTGCCATGTGTTGCGTCCAAAGGCAATACAGGCAATTATTACTTTTCTTTTGCACATGATAATCTCCAAGTCAAAAATTTGCCAGTCTAATGAGCGTGAGTTTGGTTACCTCAAAGCTCAGACAATCAGTTAACGATCGGAACCTTGACTTCGGTTTACGAATATTACATCTGCCATCCGCTTAGGAATTTGTCCCAATATAGCGGCAACCACTGTGGTGTATTTACATGAATCTTTTATTAATTTAGTGTGAATGAAATAAGCTATAAATATATGTTTCAGCAGGAGACAGGCAATACCGCATATGCTTTTTGTTACAAAGGAGAATGAACAGGAAAGAATCACTACATATATAAATAGTAATTTGGAGGCATACTTTTTTGCATGAGCCAAGCCGACACCTCATCCCTGAGACACTATCTTTCATTAATTCTTTTGTTTACCCCAGCTTTGTTGTTTGCAGCACTTTTGTTTCTGTACAGGGAACATGGCAGGTTACACATAACACACTCCTTTCCGTTCTTGCCCTGGCAATTTCTTACCATCGCCCTGGCTGGAATAGCAGCAACTGCTGGTGGTGTGCTCGACTGGCGATTTCATCGAAATCCCCTCAATATGAAAATTCCAAAGAAAGAAAGAGATGCCGAGGCTGCTGCACTCGGGCTGGGTGGAATCCCGATGTTTTTGCTGATGTGGCTCGCCATGATGAGTAATCGTCCCACCAACTTCCTGGTTCCAATTATTGTTGTTCTTATCTATACAGTTGTTGCAATTAGCTATGATGAGTTCGTATTTCACAGCAAACGCTGCAGGAAAAAAGAGAATAGCTACCACCGTCTCCTTGTATTTGGAAACGGCATTGCCTGGCTTTCATGGTTTCATTTTATCTATTGTTCATGAAAGCAAAAACTCTTCTGAAACAGAGTGCAAGGCTGTATGAAGATAATAGGCTATCCGTTGCTCCCGGCCTTGATGTTTTTGTAGAGGGAGCACGTTGGATGGAACACTGGCTTCAGCGGCTTGATCCGGAATTTAGGGCATCCACTCTCTCCTCCAAAACTCTCAGATGTTATGGAATATTCAAATATGGTGTTTGTATCTGCGTGGCCGGGGCCGCGGGCTACCTCCTATTCGTTTTTAACCCGATACTATTCCCCTTAGCTATTTTGGTATTCTACCTGGCTGAGGTGCACTTCCTCTTCTTATTTCCCATTTTTTTGAATGGCGACACGCATCCGATAACGTGCAGTATATATTTAACTTACAGGATGGGTTTATGGAACACAACATTGACCGTAATGTCAATTGCCTTCTTCATGCTCAGAGGGCTGCTCGCAGGTAAGGACCGATACAAAAACTGGCATATTGGCTGTCTGGCCATTCTAATCTGGTACAACCATGAAGCGTTTCGAAATCGGGTATAATACTTCTTTTGAGATAAGAAGGGAAACTTATCTCTCACCTGCTAATTTTAGCGGAACGATTCTTTTTCTATCCGACCTTCATTTTACAAGCAGGAGTAAAAGAACCTGCATACAGCTGATTACTACAATAAAAGAGCTGGCTCCCTCCATCATCCTGTTAGGAGGTGATTATGCTGACACAAAGGGAGGGTTAAAGCTTTTGGAAGAACTCTTGGTTGCAATAGGAGGATGCCCGCATATATACGCCATTGCGGGCAACCATGACTTTTGGTTTGAAAGGAGAATCAAAAATCTGATGCAAAGAGCGGGCATTAAATGGATCGAAGGCTCCAGTACCTGTTTTGATTACAGCGGCAAAACTGTATTTATTAACGGCGGGACACATTCAGGGATTGAACCGAAGGCAGATTTTTCAATACTTTGTATGCACAAGCCTACGCCTATCCAGACAATTGGTTATCCTTATCACCTCATGTTTGCCGGACACCTTCACGGAAGCCAGGTGGTTCTCTGGCAGAATCATAAGGGACTGTACCCGGGCCGTCTTTTTTACCGCTTTAATACGTTGAAGTACAAAGTTGGAAACTGCATTTGTTATATAAGCAAAGGGCTGGGAGATACGTTGCCGATTCGCTTTAATTGTAAAAAAGACATTATTTTCATCACTATAATTCCAGAGCAAAAGAGTTTACAGCTTTAGACAATAAACAACTTAAAACATTATGAAAACTGTACTGGCTTTTTGTTTTGCAATTATTTATGGTCTGATTATACGATTACTCTTTGATTTATTCGATGGAGAGATGAATATTATGAGCATCACCTTTATGGTATTGCTACCCGCTACTATCGGCTACCTCACAATTTGGCTCACACCACGGAACATTAAAATCTCCAATGCTGGGGCTTTTTTCCGACCCTGGATCAGCTGCTTCGGCATCCTAGTTATTACAATAATCACAGAACTGGAAGGTGCAATTTGCTGGGCGATGGCTTTTCCGTTATTAGCGATACTGGCTGGGCTCGGCGGCCTGATGGCAAATTCTAAACGTGTAAAGACGCAGGAAACAAAAGAAGTTTATAAATCAGTTGAGGACCTCGGGAAGGAGAAGCCTTTAAAAGTATCATTCCTTCTTCTATTACCCCTTCTTATTGGCTTTGCTGAAGCGGACCGAACGCAGACCTCAAAGGAAATTATAATTACAAAGGAGATAACAATACACGCGTCCCCTCGAACAGTCTGGACGAGCATTTTTTCGAACAATAAAGTGGACATTAAGGAAGAATCATTCTCCATGACTGGTTTTCTTGGCTTCCCTCATCACCTTCAAACACTGACGGATAAAATGGAAAAGGGCGGACGTCGGACGGCAGTTTATGAAAATGGGTTGGTTTTCGAGGAAACTATTACTGCTTATGAGGCAGAGAGGTTTATGAAAATGAGTGTAAAAACCGACCCTGCTAAAATTCCCGCAACAACCCTGGATGAACATATTGTAATCGGAGGTAAACATGTGGAAGTATTAGAAGATACCTACACGCTCATCCCCGTATCTGAAGGAAAGACCAAGCTCACACTATCCAGTCGCTTTCGCATTACAACTCCGTTCAATTGGTACGCTGGTATCTGGTCCAACTATTTGATGAGAGATCTTTTGAAGGGTCAATTACAACTCATTAAATTGCGTACTCTACAAAAGAATTAATTCCAATCACAATAAACAATCGGAGTTTCATAAGAGCCTATTACTTCTTTGCGTCATTTAATTTGAAGAAGGATAATTACTGAGTAAGACCAACTTTGCTTGTTTTGTGCCTTTTCGATTTACCTATCTGTAGTAGGCGCACGTGCGGATCCCAGGAGTTTTACATGTTAGAAGCTTGTTACTAACAATGGGGGCCGCAAGGCAGGACGTTGATTTTTGTCCTTGCTTTAAGCTAGCCGAAAGCCGTCTACAAGGAAGACCGGTTGACACGCCACCTTACAAAGGATGCTAAAGTGTTTCCCAAAGAGTCCATTAAAATGCACATCCATTGAACAGCTATTGACCGGGTACATCATCCACCGTCGATGTTACACCTCGGGTTGATCCGTCACGGTGCTGCTTCCCCTGGCATAAACCCAGTAGTGCTCGGTAATAATTCAGATTTACTCCCTACCGCAATTGGTCCTGCATTTTATCAGCCGGCAAATAAGACTCGAGCAGGCGGGGATCAACTACATAATTCGCCATGGCTCTTCCACGCCACTCGGCTCCAAGATAGGGAGATGTTACGTATGATTATTTAGTCAGATGAATTGATCACAAAACGGGACCTGATACATGAGCCATTTTATGACTGTCTTCTAAAATTTCGGTAAGGGCTTCGCCGACGTTGGGGTATCTGAAAACAAATCCAGCTTCCAATAATTTTTTTGGAATAACCCATCGGCTTTTTAAGATCAGTTCAGTTTCCGTATTAATAAAGAATGCACCAACCTGTAAGAGGAGCTTGGGTGAAGAAAGGTGAAAAGGCGGCTTTAGTATGAATCTTAGCTCCTGCATGAAATTGGCATTGTTGACCGGGTTCGGGGCACTGCAATTATAAACCCCCTGCAGGCTCTCGTTTGACATTACCATTTCAATAATCCGGAACAGGTCTTCAATATGCAGCCAGCTAAACATCTGCGTGCCGCTTCCCTGAACACCACCTAGACCATATTTGACCAATTTGACCATAGGTTCCAGAGCACCTCCTCCACGACCAAGCACTATGGCAATTCGCAAGGCAACCTTCCTTGTTTTGCCTGCTCCTTCGAAAAATGCACCTTCCCAGGCTTTCGCCACCTCCACAGAGAACCCAGCGCCTATATCTCCTGTAGCTTCATCCATCGGACGGTCTTCGGCGTGTCTGTAAATGGTGGCCGTGCTTGAATTGACCCAAACCTTCGGCGGATTACAGCACTGGTCGACCGCCCATTGAAGCTTGCGCGTGGTTTCGACCCTCGAGCTAAGAATTAATGACTTGTTTGCTTCCGTGTAGCGACAGTCAACGCTTTTACCTGCCAAATTTATTAGTAGCTCCGCGCCTTCTAATACCGCGATCACGGAAGCGGTATCATCCCAACTGATGTGCTGCCTGCCCCGGGAAATAGTGAGGACGTTATATCCCTGCTCAATAAACCGTTGACTCAGGTATTGACCAATAAAGCCGGTGCCACCCGCGATGACTATTTTCTTCATGATCTATTCTTGTTACTTTCTTTCAAAAAATTACGCAGCTTGCGGGGTAAGTCTTTTCTCTCTTGCCACTCTTTTCCCTCTGAAGAACAGATACATGTTGATGAAGAGCATCACCCCCAGGTAGATACTGAAGCCACCCAGTTTTTTGCTCAACACTTCAATAGTGGATTGCGCTGTGCTAAGCGTATCGTCGATCGTGAGTATGTAAAGCGCAAAGCCAAGGTTCAGCAGATAAAAACCAATCTTAAAAAGTGTATTAGTAGCTTTTGCTATTTCTTCCCGGCCATTGAATATATCCTTCATATACACGATACTGTTTTTAAAAAGATTATTGGAAACGTAGAAAGTAAGCAGCACAACAAGTGGCAAGTAAACGAGGTAAGCAATGACGATTAAATCTTTCATGACTTTATTTTTTAATGATAACTAGAGACGAAGCTTTTTTTGATAGGAAGTAGATCAGCAGCATATTGCAGTAATGCGTGACAGCGAGGATCAGAACCAGTAGTCCTGCCTTGAAACAGACAGAAGAAATCACCGTAGCTATTCCATCAACCTTTTCCCAAAAACTGAGCTGAACAACTGCATAACCAAGGTTGAATAAGTAATAAGCCATCAACAGGATGTTATTGGTGGTATCTGTCAGCGGCTCGTTGCCCCCAAATAGGCGAAGGATAAAGATCCGCCCGTTCTGGTGAAACAACCTTCCCACATAGTAAATGATGTATATCATAACACAACCATAGACTCCGTAGGAAAGTATATTGTAATTCATTACATCACCATTTTGAGAATCTTAAGCAGGAGTTCCCCCCGATGTGAATTGAGTACCTTATCCGAGAGGGTGCAAAGCTGACCTGTAAAAGCCTCGATATCATTTACCGTCTTATAGAACTCTTTACCTTCCGCGCTGGTGACCTTTTTAGTTTCCATCTTAAGCTCCCCAAGTACCTTCATCACGGGATCAATCTCCCGCTGCTTACGCATTTGGGCAATTTTGACGGCCCACTTCCAAACATCCCTTTCAGCCACAAAGTATTCTTTCCGGTCACCGGCAACAAGCTTCTTGTAAATGATACCATAATCCAGAAGCTGGCGCAAACTCATATTGGCATTTCCACGAGAAATGGTAAGTGCAGCCATGATATCATCTGTTGAAATGGGTTCGGTTGAAATAAGCAGCAGGGCCTGTACCTGCGCAACGGAGCGGTTGATCCCCCACTCACTTCCAAGCAACCCCCAGGTCTCAATAAATTTTTGCTTTGACGATTCGAGATCCATAGTTTGTCCTTCTTTAACAAAACTAATAAAACATTATTAAACTTTCAATAATTACTGAAAGTTTAATAATGTTTTTTCTCATTTATTCTTGACTGTTGGTGCCGCCTATTAGGGTCGGTTAGTTATTCGGAGCAATATTGACAGTATTAATAAAAAACAGATGACTTATCCTGCTTGACATGCATCGGGTAACAGCGAGTTAGGCAGCAGATTAATTAGAAAAATTTCTTCAAACAATTGACCGGAAAAATCAACATTCGGAAGGGAGAAACACTTAAAGCTTAAAGAACAGTCTTCCTCGGTTAAGTCTGCAATTACGCAGGCTTCAGAAGCGGACGCATGTTTTCGAGCTCTGAGATTTTTCAGATAGCCTCAGTCCTCCCGGCTTCCATCGTCTGCCATACGGACGATCTTAGGTGAAAACTTGGCTACCACATCTACCAATCCTTTTTGTGCACCCATGACCTGATGGATATCTTTATAGGCCATCGGTGCCTCGTCCAGCCCCGCGCCAATCAGTGTTACGTTATTTTCCTGCAACATAGCTTTCATCGCCTCCCTGGAAATCATCTCCACCGCTTTAGTTCGGCTCATTTGACGACCAGCACCATGCGATGCTGAGTTGATAGCCGCTACTTCTCCCTTTCCCCGCACCAAAAAGCCAGGGGCAGTCATGCTTCCGGGAATGATTCCCATTACACCTTTTCCAGCTGGTGTTGCTCCCTTTCGGTGCACAATCACCTCTTCCCCATTCAGCGTTTCTTTCCAGGCAAAGTTGTGATGGTTCTCAACCCGGGCCAGTACACCGCCTCCAATAGCCGCAGATAGCTTTTCGTGAATAATCTGGTGGCAAGCCGATGCATAATCTCCAGCCAGGTTCATTGCCATCCAATACTCTTGTCCCGCTTCTGTTGCCAGATTAAGATAGGCCAGGTTTGCTGCTTCTCTTGGCAGCTTACACTTCTCTTTTGCAAGCTTGGTATAATAGCCGGCAAGCGTAGCGCCGAAGCCCCTAGAGCCGGAATGCGTAAGCAGCGCAACAAAGCTTCCTTTAGGAATATTCAAAGCATCGTCTTTTTCATGAAATTCAATGACACCCCACTCCACGAAATGATTGCCACCGCCAGAAGTGCCGAGCTGTGAATGCGCCTTGTCATGTAGCCCCTTTACGAAAGGAGTCATATTAAAGTCAGACCGATTAAGCACTTCATGGTCCGCTTTGTACCGACCGTGATATCCATGCCCAGCGCCAAATTTGGTATGTGCAATGAGTTCACGCTTATACTGAGCCCTGTTTGCCTCTAAATGTTCTGCAGGTATATCAAAAACCGTCAGCGCCATCCGGCACCCAATGTCTACCCCCACGCCATAAGGAATCACTGCGTTCCGTGTTGCCAGGACGCCGCCAATAGGCAGGCCGTAGCCTTGGTGCGCATCAGGCATCAGGGCACCAGCGACGCTTATCGGCAATTTCATGGCGACGTCCATTTGTTTTCGTGCTCCGTCTTCAATGAAGGCACTGCCATAAATGGAATAATCTGGAGCATTATCCATAAGCGCAGTTGTCTTGTCAAGGGGTGTTTGTGATTCTTCAATCATCGCCGTAGCCAGGTTCCGCAGCGCCTCATCATCTAAGAAACTTTCGGGATACGCTTTTACTTTTTTCAGCAGCGCGATTGCATCTTCTTTCGAGGATTGCCCAAGGCCGTCTGCCAGTTCCAAAGCCATTCCAAGAATTTTACCTGGAGAGTAACCTGCTTCTATCAGGTCATTGCCTGTGATTTTGCTTATCATGTTATTGTAGATTGATACCGCTTTATACTGCGATAAGATTTAATGAATAGTAATTTCCGTGTTTTTTAATCAATCAAGAGTTGGGTCACAGCTGCAGTGTTTGCTGCCCAAGCCCGGGTGTACACCTCATCGGCCTCCGCACCTTCGGTTATTTGCAGGCCTTGTGCATCGGCCTTCACCTGCAACAATTGCCCAATGCTCAATTTGCTGTCGAGTTTCTTTATCATGCTCTCAGTAGCTTCTGCATCCATATTTTGAACCAGCTGCCCACCGAAGGGCATTTCAAGCCAAATGATCTCTCTTGCCTTTACATCCAGGACACCGAAAACTAATCCTTTCGTGAGATTATTTACGATTCTGACTTGGTGTTGTACACATGAAGGATCGTAGGCCACCCCGCTCTTCTCAGATATCTTCATTGGATGTCTGCTGTTCATCCAACCTACGACTAAGTTCGGTGTGATACTTCCATTGCAGTAGGCATTACAAGTAAACGCGACAAAGGCCGCGCCTGCTCCCTGCAAGGCTATTAGATCAACATCAATGTATTCTGCTGTACCAACGTTTGCCGGGATGTACCGGATGTCACCACTATGCTTACAGCCTGTGGCAACAAGCTTACTAAATGAGCAGAACTCAGTTCTCCCAGCATACACGACCACGCAG
>JBGTIL010000234.1:0-8490 GCA_041745695.1 Chitinophagaceae bacterium
GAGCCGATGGTGGAAACTTGAGGAGAAACTGATGACCCGGTTCGACAAAAAGCCAGATGTAGAAAGTATCCTCTTTTTAATAGGCATACAGGAGTTAGGCGACCTGCGAAAAAAATTTAGCAAAGAGCAAAAGCAGGACCTGATGCACATTGCTGTTTGTACCGTATTATTGCCGGGAGGCTTTTATGAGTTGTCGGGAGTAGATGAAGATGGGTGGCCACACTATACGCAATTAAAGCCCATGCCTGATATGAATCCCATCGAGCAGGAAAACTTTTTGAAAGATTATATCCTGCTTTATTTTCAGAATAATGATTTTTGACGGTTCGCTACTGCGATGATTTAATACCTGTTATGACACACCGCATCCTGACTTTTATTGTTGCCTGCCTGCTGCTGAATGTCGCATATGCACAGCAGAACACCCGGTTAAAGAAAAAAGACCGTCGCCGGGATATTGAAATGACAACTACGCAGGGCACTATTGTTTTGCGCCTGAGTGACAGCACTCCTTTGCACCGTGATAATTTTCTTAGGCTTGTAAAAACGCGGTTTTATGACAGCGTGTTGTTTCACAGGGTGATTGCAAACTTTATGATCCAGGGCGGAGACCCTAACAGCAAAACGATTGGTGCAGATAAGCCGGTTGGCAGTGGCGGGCCGGAATATAAAATTCCGGCAGAATTTCGTCCTTCGCTCTTCCACAAAAAGGGGGTGCTGGCAGCAGCACGTAACGATAATCCGGAAAAAGAAAGCAGTGGCAGTCAGTTTTACATTGTACAGGGAAAGAAATTTACAGATGCAGGGCTCGACTCTGTAGAGCTATATCGTTTAGGAGGCAGAAAGCTTCCTGCAGCCCACCGGGAGATATATAAAAGCCTGGGTGGCGTGCCACACCTCGACCAGAACTATACTGTTTATGGAGAGGTGGTGAAAGGTTTGGAAGTAGTTGATCTTATTGCCGCACAGCCTACATTGAGTGATCCTCCAAATCGTCCGCAAGTTGACGTTCGCATCCTAAAGGCAAGGCTGATCAAACGAAGATGAACGTTCTAAAGCGCCTTCAAACTGATGAAATCTTTTTTTTAATCATAGGATTCTGGGGTTAATATTGCATACAAATCATTGTATGAATTTTCCTGAGCACCTCCGTTTTACCAAAGAGCATGAATGGGTTCGCATAGAAGGTGATGATGCTTTTGTAGGTATTACCGAGTTTGCCCAACATGAATTAGGAGATATTGTTTACGTGGAAATTGAAACTGTTGGCAAACAAATGAATGCCGGAAGCATATTTGGAACGGTAGAGGCCGTTAAAACAGTGTCTGATCTATATCTTCCTGTAAGTGGTACGATCACTGAAGTAAATCCAAGGTTGAATGCAAATCCAGAGCTCGTAAATACAGACCCGTATGGCGAGGGTTGGATGGTTAAAATGAAGCTTGAAAATGTTTCTGATGCAACAAGCCTTATGGATGCCTCCGCTTATCAAAGCCTTGTAGGATAACAGGGTAAAACCATTTTTCTAAACAACACGTATATTACCGGAAGCCTAAAAGTTTCCTTCAATAGTAAATAACTATTTGAACGCGAAGATCACATACGAAGAAGGTGAACTGATTAGTCTTTTAAAACAAAAAGACGAACAAGCTTTTAGTTATCTCTATGATAATTATGCAGGATCATTGTATGGAATCGTTAAACAAATCGTTACTGATCTTGAAGTTGGAAACGATGTGCTGCAGGAAGTTTTTGTAAGCATCTGGAAAAAAATTGATAGCTACGATGCCAGCAAAGGAAGATTGTTTACCTGGATGTTAAACATCGCACGTAACGCAGCAATCGATAAAACGCGATCTAAAAATTACCAGCAGTTTATGCGTCAACAGCCGATTGATGACAATGAGTTGTCTCATCCGGTGGTGCGCCCGGGCTATGATGATTATGGTTTGAAGAAGGTGATTTTAAAGTTAAAAGATGAGCAGCGACTACTGATTGATTTATCCTACTACCAGGGATTTACACACGATCAGATAGCCAAAGCACTAAACATACCGCTGGGAACCGTAAAAACCAGACTAAGAACCGCCGTAACCCAATTAAGAATAATGTTATCTTAAGTGAACGTAAAAGAATACATATCGAGTGGAATTGTTGAAAGCTACGTGCTGGGGCTGGTGAGCGAACCAGAACGGCAGGAATTTGAAGCACAGTGTGCTCAATATTCCGAAGTAGCCCAGGCAAAAGAAACATTCGAGCGGGCGCTGGAAAACGCACTCGTACAGGATTCCATACCGCCACCCGCCCACTTAAAAGAAAGCATCAGATCATCTCTGTTTCCTGCCGATCAATCGTATCAAGTAAATGATCTGGAAGAAGGGCAGGCACCCGTTAGGCCAATGAACACCTGGAAATGGCTTGCCGCTGCTTCGGTTGTGTTGTTAGCCGGAAGCTTGTATTGGGGTGTAACAGCAAACAACAAATACAACGATCTCAAGGGGCTGGTGCAGGAAAATCAAAAATTAAAAAAACAGTTAACTGAAGCTTCCGCACAACTTGCAGAAGTAAAAATTTCCGCGTCGGCCTTGCAACAGCCCGATGTGAAAATGGCTTCTTTAAAAGGCACTCCGGTTTCTCCTGCTTCTTACGTAACCGTATATTGGGACACTACCAGTAAAGACGTATTCCTGATGGTTAACAATTTGCCGCAGCCAGCAAGTGGTAAGCAGTATCAATTATGGGCACTGATCAATAATAAGCCAGTTGACCTTGGGGTGCTGAAAATGAGCGCTGAAAAGCTCATTCCGATGGTGCAAATGAAAGGTGTTCAGAACGCAGAAGCTTTTGCCATTACACTGGAACCAACAGGAGGCAGTGTCAATCCTACTATGGAGCAACTGTATGTTGTAGGCAAACTATAACCACTTATTCTTATCTCTCTCGATTGTCATTTTTTAAGATCATAGATGTTTAACAGTCACGGCTTTTTTTAAGGACCTTTTCTTTTACATTGCAGCATGATTTCCCCGCTGCGCCGTTACAGTATTCTCCTTTGCTATTTCCTCTTCATTTGTTTTCTTTTTTTTCTTCCCGGCAAGGCATTTCCGCAAACTGGCAATTGGATGGACGCCATTCAATTTGATAAGTGGGTACACCTGGGGATTTTTGCTTTGCTTACGTATATCACCTGCTGGACGATGAACGTGAAAAAATTTAAATTTTTCGTCCTGATTTGCATGATAGCTGCCGCCTATGGGCTAACCGTAGAGTTTATACAGGATCATTTTATTCCCAATCGCTCGCTCGACCTTGGAGATTGGGCGGCTGATATAGCAGGCAGCGTAGCAGGAACCTGGTGCTGGAGCGCGTGGAGGGGCAAAAAATAGACCCCTGTGGAAACAGGGGTCGCAACCAAAACTAACTGCTTATGAGAAACTTGAATGCCCTTATTAAGTAGAGCAAATATTTTTTATCTGAAATTGCTTAATTTAGAAAACGTTCCTGACTGTTCGAGTATGCCTTCAATACCGTCAACTCCTATAGTATAATAAAAATGGTGCCAACAATTACCATTCAAATCGAAATGATGTTTTTCAATCATGTGTAATTGGTTCTACAGGTACTCCCCCCAGATTGTGAAGAAAATGAGCCATAATAGCCAAATTCGTCGCACTTAAGGATTGCATTTCCAAGATTCTTACTAACTACTCACTGTTTCAGCATCTCAACACTAAGTTAATGCTCCGGGATTTAATCCTGCCCAGTCATTTTTTCCGCATTCTCTGCAAATTGCAGTGCATCTATTAATTCCTGGATATTACCATTTAGTGCATCCTGTAAATTATACAGGGTCAATCCGATACGGTGATCTGTAACACGACCCTGCGGAAAATTATACGTGCGAATTTTAGCACTTCTATCCCCGCTGCTAACAAGTGTCTTGCGATGCCGTGATATCTCCTCTTCCTGCTTACGTACCTGCTCTTCGTATAATTTTGTGCGCAGCATCTGCATTGCCTTCTCCCGGTTACCTAATTGAGAACGCTCGGTTTGACAAACCACAACTACACCAGTAGGTACGTGTGTAAGGAACACTTTGGTTTCAACCTTGTTCACGTTTTGTCCACCTGCGCCACCACTTCGGGCGGTTTCCATTTTTACGTCGCTGTCTTTTAGTTCAAAATCTATCTCTTCAGCTTCGGGCATCACAGCTACAGTAGCAGCACTGGTGTGAACTCGTCCGCTGGATTCGGTGTCTGGCACACGTTGTACCCGGTGTACCCCGCTTTCAAACTTCAGCGTTCCATACACATCTTCACCTACCACTTCAATTTGTACCTCTTTGTAGCCCCCAACCGTTCCCTCATTTTCGCTGAGCAAAGCTGTTTTCCAGCCGTGTTGCTCGCAATATTTCAAATACATCCTCACCAGGTCGCCTGCAAACAAACTCGCTTCATCGCCACCAGTGCCTGCCCTGATTTCAAGTATAGCATTCTTATCATCCTGGGGATCTTTGGGTATAAGCATCACCCTGATGCTGCTTTCCATTTGTGCTTTTTCTTCTTCTGAAAGAGGGAGTTCCTGCTTGGCAAGTTCCCGCATCTCTTCATCGTTGCCCTGCAACCCTTCCTTGTAAAATTCAATGTCGTCAAGCACCTTACGATAACCATCATAAGCATGTACAATCTTTTCCAGGCTGCGATATTCCCGGCTCAGGTCGCCAAACTTTCTGTTGTCGGCAATAATCTCGGGGTTGGTGAGTGCCACACCGAGTTTATCAAAATGAGCTTTAATAGCTTCCAGTTTATCAAGCATGCTTTTTATTGAACCCTGCCTAAGCGATTGTATAAAATATAATTGTCTTTTACCCCACAGTGTACTACTATTGGTTGCCACCTGCGTTCCAACAGTAACTTCCTTCTTCTTTGCAGGCGAGCAAAATTAATAGAAAACGGTCATGCACTATAGAAAACTACAGGCAGACAGCATCTTTGATGGAGAGCGCCTGCTGCACAATCAGGTGCTCGTTCTGGCTGCAGACGACAGCATTGAAGCAGTTATTCCTGCATCAGAAGCAGGTGAAGCAGTACAAAGTTTTGAGGGTATACTTACGCCGGGTTTGATCAACTGTCACTGTCATTTGGAGTTGAGTCACCTGAAGGGCATCATCGAACCAGGTACGGGGCTCGTAGATTTCTTGCTTGGCGTGATCGAAGCCCGACGGGGACCTGCAATCGGGATGCAAGAGGCAATGGCTTCAGCTGAAGCAGAATTATACCGGCAGGGTGTTTCCGGCGTTGCAGACATCAGCAACACTACAGAGTCTGTTGCGCTAAAAAAAGACAGCAGGATCAGGTGGCATAACCTGGTGGAGGTGATCAATTTTAAAGATGAGGATGCAAAGGAGAAGCTTGAAACTTACAGCGCCATCTGTAAGCACTACCAGCAGCAAAACCTGCCTTCGGTTCTTGCACCGCATGCCCCATACACTGTAAATGAAGCCACCTTGAAATGGATCAATGAAAAAACCGCAGGTGAAATTATCTCTATCCACAATCAGGAATCGAACGCAGAGAATGAATTGTTCGTAAACGGTAGTGGCGCTTTTTTAAAACTGTACAAACAGGTTGGGGGTGGCCTAAATCCCTTTGCAGTGAGCCATAAAAGCAGCCTGAAAACCTGGCTTCCTCATTTCACTAACGGGCAAACAATCCTGATGGTGCACAATACATTTATCAATGAAGAAGACCTGCTGTTTGCCAGGGAACACGAAAAAAAGTATGGCCTGCAGCTGCTGTATTGCCTGTGTGCTAATGCCAATATGTATATAGAAAGTTGCCTGCCCCCGATTGACCTGCTGCTTCAATATAATTGTTCGATTGTTCTGGGTACTGATAGCTACAGCAGCAACTGGCAGCTAAATCTGGCCAGCGAGATGAATACGATAAGGAAAAACTATCCGTCTATTACTTTGGAAATGATGTTGGGTTGGGTGACCTCTCACGCTGCAACTGCCATGAGATGGAACGACCTGGGTGCATTTGAGCGGGGCAGAAAACCAGGTGTTGTTTTGATCAATTTTAATGAAGGTGCGCTCGAGTCCACCAGAATTATTTAGCAGGTTTCATCAAAATCAAAGGTCTGCTAATTCGAGATTTCTCGCAGCACCGGCAATGTTTTCATCGTTCCAAAATCGGCGATATGCAGGGCATAGTAGGTTTCCAGCGCCATGAGAATCCTGCGGCGTTGTTCCTGGTTCAGCTTCAGGTCTTCCAGGTCTTCGGGCTGCATGATCTTCAAAACATGGGCAACAGCTTCTGCCTCCCGACCTTCAAGGTAATGGGGATGGCGTGGCTGGTCTGCCAGAAAAACACCTTCCTGCAAGTCGAGGTAGGTTTTGCTCTCAGAAAAATCGTCTCTTATTCTGAAGCCGGAAAATACAGCCAGGTGCAAGCCCACAAACAGTGGAAAGTTAGCCGTGACAACTTTGCTGGCGCGGTCCAGATGAAGCAGGGCATCTTCTACAAAATAAAAAAGTTCATTGTTAGGTTCGGGTTCTTTGAGCAGTTTGTTGAGCAGTTCAATGGTATACAGCGCGACGGCATTTTTAAATACGTCGGAAAAAATATTCTGGTACAGATGTGCCCACTTGAATTCTCTGATTCGCTGCAGGTTTTTGAATTCGTTGTGATAAACCACGAGGTCAAGTACAGCGCCAGCCTGGAAGTAGGCACCTTTGGCAGTGCCTTTCTTCGATACCATGCGTACACCGTTGACCATGTAAGCCTGTAACCCAAACAGTTCCGTGAACAGCGTAACGATGAGACTGGTTTCACCAAACTTCACTGTTCTCAATACAATGCCCTTCGTCTTATGAAGCATGCGGTGATCGTTTAAAGTTCGAAGTTCGGTGTTCCTGACAGCGGTAGCGAATTCTGTAATAATATGCATATCCTGGAATTTCAAGATCATCATGGTGGTTGTACGCTGCCTTGAGCGCGAAAGTCTTTGTGTTATGCCTCTGACGCCCGGGCTGCATAGTGGTAGCCTGTGGTGCCCGCCGCGCCAGGTTTGAGTGTTACAAATAATACCCTGCTTTGAGCAGTCAACGGCTGCAGCCTATACCTTTGCCGCACAATTGTCAGGTCATGTGGAAGTATATTGGCGAAGCGGTGCTCCGGTACAGAATTGTGTTATTGGCGGCCCTGCTCGCTATTACGGCATTCATGGCCTGGCACGCCAGCAAGGTGGAACTCAGCTATGAATTCTCCCGTGCTATCCCTACCGATCATCCCAAGTACATAGCCTACCAGGAATTCAAATCAAAATTTGGTGAAGATGGTAACCTGCTGGTAATCGGTATGCAGTCTAATCAATTCTTTAAACAGGAACTGTTCAACGACTATGCGACGTTAAAGAACAGTATTAAAAAAATAGGAAGTGTTGAAGATATTTTATCGGTTCCCTCTGCTGTTACACTGATTAAAAACGAGGCAACAGAAAAGCTGGAACCTACCCTGATTTTTAAAGACAGCGTCTTAGACCAGGCAGCGCTCGACAGTAATGCTGCTGCATTCTTAAACCTGCCCTTTTACAGAAATCTTTTGTACAACCCCGCAACCGGTGCGTGGTTAATGGGCGTGCGCATCAACAAAGCGGTTCTCGCATCTCCAAAAAGAACCGCTGTTGTAGACAGTATCAGTCACCTCGCGGAAGCCTTTGGCAAACGACATAACCTGGAGATGCACCTGAGTGGCCTACCGTTGATCCGTACTGTTGTATCGGGCAGAATTGAACGTGAAATGAAATGGTTCACCCTCGGATCCATCCTGTTGTCTGCCTTAATACTATTTCTTTTTTTCCGCTCCCTCAGTGCTACACTACTGTCTTTGGCTGTGGTAGTAATAGGTGTGTTATGGAGTTTTGGTACAGTTCACCTCATGGGTTATAAGATCACGCTGCTTACAGCACTCATCCCGCCGCTGATTGTAGTGATCGGAATTCCCAACTGCATATATTTTTTAAATAAGTACCACACTTCTTACCGGGAACACCCCAATAAACACGCAGCACTTGTGCAAATGATTTCAAAGATGGGTGTGGTTACCCTGTTTTGTAATATCGCCGCTGCTATCGGGTTTGCCGTATTTGCATTAACAAGCAGCGAGATATTAAAAGAGTTTGGCGTTGTTGCCGGACTGAACATTTTTCTGCTGTTCTTTATTTCTTTAATTTTTATTCCTGCTGTGCTCAGCATGTTGCCTCCCCCGAAGGAAAGACACACCCGTTACCTCGATAATAAACTGCTACAGAGAGGGCTCACACGTTTGGAGTTATGGTCGTTGAATCACCGGAAACTGATTTACGGCGTTACTGCACTGGTGCTTGTTGCGTCTGTTATTGGTGTGCTACGCTTAAAGAGTGTAGGCTATATTGTAGATGACCTTCCAAAAACAGATAAGATCTATACTGACCTTAAATTTTTCGAAC
>JBGTIL010000235.1:0-10120 GCA_041745695.1 Chitinophagaceae bacterium
CAATCCATAGTGTTGCAAAACAATGTTCAGAAACAAGGCGCCCGTAAAAAAAAACAGGATGTTTAGCAACAGCGATGGCAGCGGCGCCTGCATCAATTGCTCCTTTACCTGCCGGTGCTGGATCGTTGTTCGAAAAAATAATTTCAATAGGTCTTTGAAGTACCGGCTGAAGGCATTTTTGATCACGGCAAAAAACAGCAACAGCACCAAAAGAATATAAAAGAAGAACTCCTTTCCCGACCACTGTTTCCGGGTACTTATGAGTTGCAGCGGTGCATCGATGCGGTAGAAGGGATGGTTCTGCAGCAGCATGGTGTCGAAACGGATCAATTGAGGAACCAGGGGTTTGGGTTGACTAACAACAAATGTATCCGCGACAGGAGGCACTGCCAGTGAGTCTGTCGTGCTAACCGAAGTGTCTGTCAGCTGAAGAGAATCGGACTGGGCATAGACTGGTGTGATGGCAATCAAAAAAATCAGATATAGCAGACCCCGCAGCATCATGAGCTGCAAAAGTATCATGCCGGGCCCCAACGAAGCCATTAGTTTCAAAAATAATTGATAAAGCCGAGGTGCACCTTCGACTGACGGAGATTAAACTGGGTGTCGTTGCGTTTGCCGACAGCCCAAACCAGGTTAAATACACCTGCTGCTGTTTCCGAAGAAATGCCCAGACCCGTACCGAGATAAGTGTTGATGCGCTTATCAAGATTCCTTCCAGCGCCCCCATCTACAAAGGCGAAGAAATTAGATGCACGCTGTAACAGGATGCGGTACTCCAATGTGCCGACTGCATATTGCGACACGTACTGGCTCTCTTGGTCAAAGCCACGCAACAGTTTGTAGCCGCCAATGCGGAAGGCCTCATTTCTGAATATATTGCCGCTACTGAACAACCCCGTTTGAATGCCTGACTTTACTGTTGTCTGTTTTCCGGTTTTAAAGAAATGCGCAGCAGCCACAGCGACACGAAACTGGTAGGTTTTCAGTTTTACGGTGTCGTACAGCCTGTCATAACGGAACGCTGGATTGCCAGGATCTTTTAACTCAAGCACCTGGTTATTTTTCTTGATCCGCTTGGTACCGGCAGAGGTAGTAATTGTGAACTCGTTTCCCCGAAGGGGGTTTGGGCGGTAGTCGGTATTGTAAAACTGATGGATCAGGCCTATGCCCGTTGCACTCACGTCAGCCTCCACAGGCAGCTGCTTCGAAGCCAAGACCTGGGCAGCGTTGATTCCACTCACAATACTCTGGCTTCGCTGAACGAACAGGGTACTGTTTTGTGTTTCACCTGCTCCATAGGTAGCACCGAGCCGGAAATTGATGTTGAGAAAGGTGCTGTCTTTCCGAAACATATCAAAATTAAAACTTAGCCCGAATGGAGACCGGAAAACATAGGGCTGCTCGTACAAAAGGTTAAGCCGCGGTGACTGAAGCTGCAGCCATTGTGCATTAACACCAATGGTTTCGCCTGAGCCAAGCGCATTGCGGAGCAACACATTTGCCTCGCCAGCAATTCGAAACGCCTTTCCCCCGCTGCCCGGCGGGTTGGGTAAAAAGCCAATCAATGCATTGATCTGGCTGTTACGTATGCTTTTGAGGTAAACGTTCAGTACAGATCCAGTTCCTGCCAGCGTTAAATCAGAAGGCTTTTCTTCTTCAAGAAAGGCCAGTCCCTCCAATTTTTTACTCACAAGTTTCAGTTTCTGTTTACTGTAGGTGCTCCCATTAGGCAAATCAAGGTAGCGTTGCAGGAACAGGTTGCTGACCTTTGCATTTCCGATAACGTTAATGCTGTCGATTCTGTACAGCGGACCCCGTTGGATGTTCAACCGGGCCTCAACTTCGCCGTTCGCAACCTGTATGCTGTCGAGGTACACGCGTGCAAAAGGATAGCCTTTGTCTTCCAGGTGAGAAAGCAATTCCAGCTGGCGCGCCTGCAATTCCGAAAATTGAATGGGTGTATTGGGCAGCGCAGCGGTATTCCACCGTACGGCAGCCAAAAGGTCTGCATCGGCGCTTCCTGTTTGCAGGCGGGTCCACTTGTATTTTTCTCCCAGGTAAACCTGCACGTGTGCTTCCAGCGAATCAGCACGAACACTATCGATAGAGGCTGTCACATATCCCGTGCTCTTCAACATTTCTCCCAAACCCCTAATGAAACCGGTCGCCTCCACTGCAGATGCAAATCCCAATGGCAGGGAAGGTGGTTCTTTCTGATCAAGCGAATCAACCACCGTATAGGTAATTCTATAAAGAGCCTGACCGTAACAGGACAACTGCAGCAGGAGCATTAACAGGATAAAGAAACTGTAGTGTTTTACCTTCGCCATCAGAAACAGATAACCATTGGCTGCCTTATTTCCTCATCAAACAACGGCACAATGGATATAATTCATAAAAGTAACTTTCCTAAAACGGTAAACGAATTTGGCTGGTATTTATTTGCATATCCCCTTTTGTAAGCAGGCTTGTACGTATTGTAATTTCCATTTTTCTACCTCATTGCACTTCAAAGAAGAACTCCTGGGTGCGCTGTGTGCAGAGATGAAACTGCAGAAAGACTTTTTGAACGGGGAAGTAATCAGTACTATTTATTTCGGTGGTGGTACCCCCAGTTTGCTGTCGGCTGCCGATTGCCGCCTGCTGATGCAGGCACTGCGCGAAAATTTTACGATTGAGCCTGGGGCAGAGATTACTTTGGAAGCGAATCCCGACGACATAACTGCGGGTAAGCTGACCGACTGGAAAGCAGCAGGCATCAACAGGCTGAGTATCGGGATACAGTCGTTTTAACCGGAGGAGTTGCGCTGGATGAATCGTGCCCACAATAGTGAGCAGGCAACACGTTGCATGGAACTGTTGCCTGCTGCAGGTTTCCATAATTACAGCATCGACCTCATTTATGGATCGCCCCTGCTCAGCAACGAGATGTGGCAACATAATGTGCAAACGGCTCTTCGCTACGGCGCACCACATTTAAGCTGTTATGCCCTGACGGTGGAGGAGAAAACACCACTGCACAGAAGCATTCGTACGCAGCAAACCAAACCTGTAGATCCAGACAAGGGAGCAGCGCAGTTTACACTCCTGATGCAATGGCTGAGAGCTGCCGGCTACGAGCACTACGAAGTATCAAATTTTGCTAAACCTGGCTTGCGCAGCCGTCACAACTCGGCTTACTGGAAAGGCATTGCCTACCTGGGTCTTGGTCCTTCCGCCCACTCCTATACTGGTAACTCAAGACAATGGAATGTTGCTAATAACCGGCAATATGTAAAAGCAGTAATGCAAGGCACCCTACCGGTAGAAACCGAAGTACTAACCACCTCCAATCTGCTGAATGAGTATATTATGATCTCATTACGCACTGCCGAAGGCATCAGCCTGCAGCATATCGAAGATGTTTGGGGAAGAGAAACAAAAGAGTTGCTCAGCCGGCAAATCCCTGCCTACATTAATCGTGGCTTGATTAAGCCCACGGAAAAAGGCGTGCAGTTAACAGATGAGGGTATGCTGATGGCAGACGGTATAGCGGCGCAACTTTTCAGTTCCTGAATAATGGAGCAAGCAACATGACCAGCAGCAGCAGCAGTGGCGTCGCACCCTTGTACAGCAGCTCATTGTTGACCGCTTGCCGCACCAATGACCATACTCAGGAGCAACAAGGTGCCAGGTAAAAAAATCCCGGGCAAAGGTGCCCGGGACATGTAATATCAAGATCTATCAGTTAATAACCTGGATTTTGATCCAGAATATTACCCGCTCTTCTCGCAACCTCGATCACGCGGTTAGGAAGCGGGTAGTACTCATTTTTGCCCTTTGTAAACCCGCCTGAACTTCTTTTATAGCTTCTCCTTCCTCTTTCCATTGCAAGGTAAGCATTCAATGTTTCGGCAGCGATACCCCACCTCACCAGGTCGAAGAAACGATGTCCTTCCATGGCCAGCTCCATTCTTCTCTCAAAGCGGACGGCGAGCCGGGCCATTGCCTGACTGGCAAACGGAACCGTGTAAGGTTTGGTTTGATAATTAGCGGGTGCGTTCGGAACAAAGCTTACGGCACTGGCGGCCCTTGCCCTAACACGGTTGATATATTCCTGTCCCTTGGCAAGATTACCCAATTCAATTTCAGCTTCCGCAGCCATCAGCAACACGTCGGCAAAACGAATGATATTATAGTTTTTGGCAGTACGTCTGTGGTTGGTTCCACCATCTGTCAGGCTACCTACATCGCTTGATTTGTATACGTGTTTCTTGGGGCTAAAGGGTCCTGCGTAAGCCTGGTCACGGATCCAGTTACGACCCGGGTGGGGACCCCAATCGTAAAAGGGAATACCTCTTCGTCCTACGGTCCAATCTAACCGGGAATCTAAAGGAATAGCAGCGTCATTGGTAAACGACTGGTTGGAGGTCAGCCCTTCATCATTCAGCACATTACTAGCATTGTACGATTCATCCAGGAATGGCAGCCCATCTCCATCAACCTTAAAGGCATTCACAAGGTTCTGCGACGGCTGGTAAAATCCGCAGCAGCCGAAGTCGCCACCATACGGGTAGGCAAGCTCGTAGCTGGTTTCAGCCGAAGCGGTGATAGTACCACTCGCCTGGTTCTGCTGTGAGAAAACTGCCTCAGCGCTGTTCTCAAAGCTGGCGTCGAAGTTCTTCCAGTATTCTGGCTGCAGGTCGTATTTTCTGCCATTCGAGGTTATGCCCTGTGCAATGATCACATCGTATAGTGCCTTTGCCTCAGCAAATTTTTTCTGATACATATATACCTTGGCCAGGTAAGAACCTGCAGCCCATTTATTGGCTTTGCCCACTACAGGCTGTGTGGCGGCCAGGTCATCATAAGCAGCTTTAAAGTCGGCTTCGATCATTGGCCAGATGTCCTTCTTATTATCGTACGAGGTAGTTTTCTCATCAATGAAAGGAACCTTGTTCCACATTCTCTTTGCTTCAAAATGAAAGTGTCCTCTCAGGAATCTTGCCTGGGCGATATAGTCTTTTTTTTCAGCGTCCGTAAGCACCGGTATCTGGCTTGCAAATGTGATTACGTCGTTAGCCCTTGCTACGCCTTCATATATGGAGATCCATTTAAAGTTGAAATAGGTGTTGGCAGGTTGAGAGGCCCAGAGTTCAATTTCTGTCATTTGCGGCTGATCGCCGGCGTCAGTTCCTTTGTAAGCATCATCAGATACTACATCGCCATACACCCAGTTAGTAGCGCCGACCATCCAGCCGGAGGCGCCGGGTGTGCCCTGACCGTCCATGAAGCCATAGGTACCAATCAATAAACCTTCGATACCCTTTTTGCTTTGTAATTCTTCTGGAGAATACCTGCCGAATGGCTGGGGTTTGAGAAAATCTTTTTTGCAACCGCTTGAACCCAACGTTATTGCAGCTGTAAAGGAGGCTGCTATCAGGTAATTAGAAATTTTCATAATTTATTTCTTTTCAATTGAGTATTATAAATGTATTAAAAACCAACGTTAAGTCCAAAGGTGAACGACGTAGGCGTTGGATAGTTGCCTACATCCACACCGATGTTCCGATCGGCAAAACGCCTGGTGTAATCATTGCGTCCTGTATTATTGGTGGTGATCTCCGGATCGAGACCTGAGTATTTGGTAATGGTGAAAAGATTCTGCGCCTGTGCGTAGATCCTGATCCTGTCAATACCGAACTTTTCCATCATCGCCGCTGGCAACGTATAACCAAGTTGGAGGTTTTTCAGCCTCAGATAGCCACCTGGCTCAATGTAATAGTCGACGGGCACGGTACCGCTCACCGCATCATTGCTTGTAACTCGTGGAAGCAAAGCGTTCTTGTTTTCGGGAGTCCAGCTTTCGTACAATACGCGCCTGGTTCGGTTACCCTGGAAAGTGTTAAAATCGGTCCAGTAACGGGTGTAGTTAGCAATTTCGCCACCAGCTTTCCAGTAAAGGAAAGTAGAAAAGTCGAAGTTTTTAAAGCTTACATTTCCATTAAGACCCATGATAAACTTCGGGTGTGGGCTTCCAATGAAGGAACGGTCGTCTGGCGTAATTCTGCCGTCGGGTTTGCCATCAGGACCAGTACGGTCCAGGTATTTCCAACCCCCGATGAACCTTCCACCCTGGGCTTGCGAAAGCAGTTCGGCAGAGTCATCAAAAAATCCATCTATCGTATAACCAAAGAAGCTTGAGATTGGACGACCGGTTACTGAACGGTTGAAGGGGTCAATCCGGCTTCTGTCACCATCAAAAAATGGGTCGCCTAATTGTCCCACGGTATTTCTGTACAGGGAGAAAGTCGTGCTCAAATCATAGCGAAGGTCTTTGTTGGGAGAACCTCGATATGACAAAGCAAGGTCGATACCCTTGTTGTTCATGGAGCCAATGTTATTCGGCTGTCGGGCAATACTTGCACCGAAAATGCTGGCATCCAGTTCTTTTTCAAATAACAGATCTGTGGTTTCACGATCGTAAAAATCCAAGGAGATATTTACTTTATTATTGAACATGCTTGCATCCAGACCCAGGGTGGCGGTGGTTGTTTCTTCCCATTTGATATTCTCATTGGCAATATTGTTCTGCCGCAGACCGGGAGTGAAGTTCGTGTTGCTGCCATTGATTGGGTAAGAAGCGTCATTGGTAATGCTAAATAAATTCAAAAAACCCAGTGAGCTGATGTTGTCGTTCCCTAAAACTCCATAACCAAAACGCAGCTTCAGGTCATTTACGGCTTTGACATTTTGGAAGAAAGGCTCTCTCGAGATTCTCCAACCTAAGCTAAAGGCAGGAAAGTTACCGTACTTGTTGTTGGGTCCGAAAGCGTCTGAAGAACCATCCCTGCGGATAGATCCACTGAACAGGTATTTATCCAGGAGAGAATAGTTTACCTGGGCAATCAGGGGAGAATACTTCCTGTTTCTGAACTGTCCGCTTCCCCCGAAAGGCGTGGGGCTTAGAGAAGAACTTACCTGCTGGAAGTTGCGGTCCAGGTTAAAAAAATCCTGGGCGCTAGCGTTGACGTTGCGTCCTTCGTTCTGAACTAACTCAGTACCTAATAGAGCGCTGATATCGTGAACTTCGTTAAATGTCTTTTTGAAATTGAGGGTGTTGTACCAGGTGGCCTGATAGCCGTAGCCCTGTCCCTCATTAAAGCTGGCAATATTGCTGCGTCCCTCCGCGCCTTCGTAAAAGCCCCGTACAAAGTTGTAGCTGGTGCTGTTGCCAAAGTCAACGCCCAGGTTCGTTCTGAAAGTAAAGTAGCGTAAGAAATCAAACTCCCCGTAAATGCTACCAATGATTCCCAGGCGTTTCTCACGGGCGTCCTTTCTACGGTCGAGGTTGGCATACGGGCTTTGTGCGTTACCCAGGTTGGAGCCCCTGGTTCCAGCGTAATTACCCGCTATGTCCAAAACAGGCACAATGGGTTGCATCCGGTAAGAAAAGGCGATTGCATTCCCTTCATCCTGGTTGTTAAAACCTTGCACCCCGGTGCGATTTGTAAAGTTGATCTGGAGGTTCTCTCCCACCCGGACTTTCTTCTTAATAGTAAAACCTGTGTTGGCGCGGATAGAATAGCGCTGGTAACGGGTAGTGTAAACGATACCCTTCTGATCGAAGTAGTCAAGACCGTAGAGGTAATTGGCACTTTCGGTTCCTCCTGAAGCAGTAACCTGGTGGTTCATCATCGGCGCCTTTTGCAGCACCGCACCAAGCCAATCTGTTCCCTGCTGGTTGGCAGGAACGATCAGGTAAGTGCCCGGTCCGTTTACGTCGAATGGGTCGAGTTTATACTTTGCGGGATCGGCAGCGGGATCTCCTGCTGCAATGCCACCGCTTCTACCACCTGGCTGACCGCCACCGGCGAAGATGAACGCTGGTATAATTGGAACCGTGCTTCGTCCTGTTGGACCTGCATACTGTCCATGCGAAAATTCACCGGCAGCATTCAGGTTGTTAGAGTTTTTTGCCAGCAGAAAAAGGTAGTCGCCATATTCTTTGGTATTAAGGAGATCTAGCCTTTTATTGAAGTTCTGCCAGCCATAATAAGTATCGTAACTTATTTTGGGTTTGCCATTCTTTCCTTTTTTGGTGGTGATAATGATTACACCGCCCGCAGCAGCCGAACCATAAATGGAGGCTGCGGAGGCATCTTTTAGTACCTGCATGCTTTCGATGTCATTCGGGTTCAATTCGGTAATTGCGCCTACCCTTGCTCCATCTACCACATAAAGCGGCTCGTTGTTTCCGAAAGTGCTGTAGCCATGAATCCTGACGTTGGCACCGGCTCCCGGAACTCCCGACGTTCCTACGGTAACACCTGCAGCCCTGCCCTGAAGAAGCGACTGAATATTGGACCCGGGGGTTGACACCAGCTCCTTTACATTAACGACGGAAACTGAGCCGGTAATATCTTTTTTAGCCTGAGATGAGTAACCCGTTACAATTACTTCGTTAAGGGTGGACTCGCTTTCTGTTACAGCGATGTCAACTGTTGCTCTTTCGCCAGGTGTAACCTCACGACTGGTGAAACCAACCACTGATACCACAAGCACACTCTGTGCATTGGGTACTGTAATACTAAAGTTGCCAGCTTCGTCGGTAGTAGTACCTGTATTAGTACCCTTGATAATCACAGATGCGCCAGCTACCGGCTGATTAGTAGCACTGGTGACCTTTCCTGAAACCTTTTTTTGACTCATGGCCACAGTAGACATGAAGAGAAGAATGACTGTAGCCAGCCAGCGAAAGCAATCGCGTTTTGGAAGCATAACTGTTCGTTTTTTTAGTAATTGTTAGGGAGTGATGAGCGATAATTAACTTAAATTAACATTTTCTGAGAGTCCAGCAAAAATATTTTAACAGTTTGGGTTGATTATGGCTTCGGGTCAGACTTAAAGCACGAAATATGGCGCTTAAATGACAGAAGATCAGGAAGGTTTTGTGAAGAAAGGTCGCTCGACAGTGCTCAATCTGCCTCAGATCAGCGTCTCTTCAATTTGAGAAAAACCTTTAGCAGGCTGGAGCTTTTCCCACAACATGCTATAAACAGCATTTGCTATGGGAATGCAGGCACCAATTGACTGATTGAGATGGCTGATACACTTGGCTGCTGTGTAGCCCTCTGCTACCATATTCATTTCCAGTTGCGCCGACTGAACGGTATAGCCCTTACCGATCATGGCACCGAAAGTGCGATTGCGGCTGTAGGGAGAGTAGCATGTTACCAGCAGATCGCCGAGGTATACTGAAGCGGCATAATTCGGACTTTTCTTATTGGAGGCTCCACGAGCGGCACTATGCTCCCCAACTACCATGTGTTGTACACCTGCTTTACGTAGGAAGCCCGCCATCTCATCGGCGCAGTTGGCTATATAGACACTCAAAAAGTTATCACCGTACTCCAACCCGTGCGCAATGCCCGCACCCAGGGCATAGATGTTTTTCAGCACAGCAGCGTATTGCACACCCAGTATATCACTATTAGTGACCGTATTGATATAAGGTGTTTTAAAATAAGTGCTAATGGTTTCTGTGAAAGTTTCATCGATACCCGAAAACGTAAGGTAAGAAAGCTTTTCAGCGGCCACTTCTTCAGAGTGACAGGGACCAAGCAGGGCGAAATAATTGTCCAGCGGGAACTGAAAGCGGAACTTCAGGTACTCGTTCAGCAGCACATCCGGACCTGGAACTAATCCTTTGATGGCGGAAATGATTCTCTTATTTTGGAATACATCTAGCGGGAGCGCAGCCAGCACTTCCTCGATAAATGCAGACGGCACCGCTACCACCAGAACATCGCATTGTTGAATTACCATTTCAAGGTTGCCTGAAAGGGAAAGCAAGGCAGTGTCGAGATAAGCCGAGGAAAGGTATTGCGGATTGTGCCGCCGTTTTTCTATGTGTTCGATGTGCTTTGGATTGCGCACCCACCAGTGGATATGTTGCCCATTATCATTCAAAATTTTTACAAGGGCTGTGGCCCAGCTGCCGCTGCCGATAATGCCGAACTGTAACGGGTGTTGATGAGCCATAGAAAACTACAGCGACAAATGTAGGGGAATATCAGCGCTCCACTGGTCGCTTCAATTGGCGTGTTAAGGGGTCAGGAGCGGAATACTCCTGACC
>JBGTIL010000236.1:0-9075 GCA_041745695.1 Chitinophagaceae bacterium
AGGCTTCAGTTTCTACAATGCGACCGCTCGTAACTACTCCATTCCATGTGGTTACTAACACCTTTCCTAGTAGTTCCCTTGCAATAAGCACAACATCATCTCGTAGAAAAAAAGAGAGCGGTAACTTTTTCATGTGCTGCCTTGTAAGAAATTTGCACCTGTACCAATTGCAATATATTTACCAAACTAAAGAACCCATTTGCTGAAAGACATTGTCATATCTATCCAATCCTATTTTGAAGCACATGGATTTATCCGCAAACATAAGTTGTGGAAGTGGATACTGATACCGGGCATTATTTATACATTGTTGTTTGTTGTGGGAATGTATTTTTTCTGGCAGTCATCCAACGGCGCGGTTACATGGGCGAGCAGGGCTTTGGGTTTGGAAAACTGGCTGCAGCAGCAGAGTAACGACCTGCTTTCTTTCTTCTTTATGATGACCGGCTTGTTTCTCCGGCTCATCCTGGTCTTCTTTTATTTCTCTCTCTTCAAATACCTCTTTCTCATTATTGGGTCGCCCATCTTTGCTTATCTAAGTGAAAAAACAGAATCAATCCTGGATGGAAAAGATTTTCCATTCTCTTTTGAACAGTTGATCCATGATGCCTGGCGCGGCACCCGTTTGGCATTACGTAACACGTTCTGGCAGACGGTGTACACCATTGCATTGGTACTCCTGTCGTTCATCCCTGTGGTAGGTTGGATATCAGTTTTGATAGCTTTGTTTGTAGAGTGTTTTTATTACGGCTTTTCCATGCTGGATTACAGCTGCGAACGCAGTAAACTTTCCTTGCCGGAGAGTATTGATTTCATAGGGAAACACCGTGGGCTTGCAATCGGTAACGGCCTCGTGTTTTACCTGATGCATGGATTTGTTATTATCGGATGGGTACTTGCGCCTGCTTATGCGGTAGTAGCGGCTACACTAAGTTTACATAAAATAAAAAATGCCTGATGGCTGCGGTGGTCTACCTTATTCCAACGGTTTTATACGAAGGCGTCAGTGAAACGCTGCCACCCTACATCCTCGAAGCGGTAAAAAAATGTACGGTCGTTTTTGCGGAAGCAGAAAGAACGGCCAGACGTTTTTTAAAGCTCCTGTCAAAAGAGATACTGATTGAAAACTTCGAGTGGTTTGGTATGCAGGAGGTGACGGGCGAAACAGAAGCTTCCTTCAGGCAGAAATTGAAAGAAGGTAAAACTATTGGCATCATCAGTGAAGCGGGCTGCCCCGGTGTTGCCGACCCGGGACAAAAGCTGGTTCAGATAGCACAGGAACTAAACATAGTGATCAAACCCCTAGTGGGTCCGAATGCCATTCTGCTGGCACTGATGGCTAGTGGTATGAATGGTCAACAGTTTCAATTCAATGGCTACCTGCCTATTGACACGTCTGACAGAGTGAAGAGCATCAAGTCGCTGGAGCAGGAATCGAAGAAGGCCAATTGTACGCAAATATTCATCGAAACACCTTATCGCAACAACCAGCTTTTAGAAGTGTTGGTAAAAACCTGCCATCAAAATACACGCATCTGTGTTGCGGTTGACCTCACAGCAACAACTGAGTACATCCAAACCAAAACTGCGCAACAGTGGAAGACTGCACTGCCGCAACTGCACAAGCGACCAGCGATATTTTTATTATACACTGGCACCTGAGATGGTCATCGGCCCAGGTGCGTTGGCATCAGAAATTATTCAACTTTCACACTGTCGACGATATACTTCGAGTCGCCCCGCCACGACAGCGTTCCCTTTTTTTCCTGGTAGTGAACCGTCAGGTATTTGCCTTGGAGATTCATCAGTTGCTCAGCAACACCGTCTTTGGTTACCGAAAAGAAAAATTTTTCAGATGCCAGGGGAACGTTGTTATTTCCGCGCACAGAACTGAGGATCATTTCACCTTCGTAGGTTTTAAAAAGATTGCCTTTGTGTGAAAATTTTTGCAGCAAGCCATACCGGTTACCGCTGCTGTAGGTATAGAAATAATTCCAGTATAAGATCCCAGTTACAATCACTATCAATATCGTTAGTATAATCCACACTATCCGGGAACGCGACCCTGTTCTTGTATTCATATTATTTTATTTTATGCTGCTTTTGCTTTGATGCAAAAATTGTTCTTGTTACAATCCATAATGGTCAACCAGGTAAATCAGGGCTGCCATGTTTACAGCACCGAGCTCCAGCTCGCGTTTATTAACTGCTTCAAACACATCGCTGCGGGCATGGTGGTAATCGAAGTACCGTTGTGAGTCGGGCTGCAGACCTGCTACCGGCGTGCCTCCAAGACGGTTCAGCGGCCCGATGTCAGCCCCTCCGCCGCCTCGCGAAAATTCTCCGCCGCCATAGGGAGCTAGGAGTTTTTGCCAGGAGGCCAGGTTTTCAAATTGGGCATCCGACAGGGTGAATCCAAACCCTCTTGGGGTAAAGCCGCCCGCATCGCTTTCGAGGGCAAAAATGTGCCGTTCGCCTTTCTCTTTTGCTTCCTCTGCATATTTATTTCCACCCCTTAAGCCATTTTCTTCGTTGGCAAAAAGTACAAACCTGATGGTTTTCTTTGGCTTGTATCCCAGGGCAGTAAACGCACGAAGTATCTCTATGGTTTGTACACAGCCTGCTCCGTCATCGTGGGCACCTTCGCAATTATCCCAACTATCGAGATGGCCGCCAACAGTGATGTATTCAGCGGGCAGTGCGGACCCTTTGATTTCGCCAATGACATTATGACCAATGGTATCGGGTAAGAAGCGGCCATGCGTATGAAGCGTCACAGCAAGTTTTTTGTCTGTTGTTCGCTTGCTCAACCATTCGGCGTCGTGGAGGCCGATAGCCACTGCAGGTATTTTTGGAAATGAATCATTATAAGCAGTGCTGCCTGTGTGGGGGTTGTTGTCTGTACTTTGTGTGAGGCTGCGTACAATAACTGCCAGCGCACCATACTTTGCAGCACGGCTGGGTCCTTCGCGCCGGTACCTGCCGGCATCGCCATAAGCCTGGAAAGTTTTTACCAACGTTGCGTTGAAGGGATAATTGTAAAATACAATCTTTCCCTTCACTTCTTCTTTGCGGCGTTCCAGCTCCTCGAAATTGCGAATCAACAGCACCGGGGCAGTGAGGGGTTTCATGGTGCCGGAAGAATTACCCAGCGCAACTACATCGAGGCTTTTACTGGTGCTGCCTGAGGATGCTTTTGCCAGGTCTTTGCCGCCGCGGATCCAGTGTGGTACCATGCATTCCTGCAGGTAGACATCCCGCGACCCTGCAGCTTTCAGCGCGGCAAGCCCCCACTGCTCCGCCTTCACCATTTGCGGTGATCCGGCAAGCCTGCCTCCGATGGTTTTTGTAAGAACCCTTAAATTATTATAGGCCTGGCTGTTCAAAAGGATCTCGTTGGAGAGCCTGTTGATAAATGCGGAGTCTTCGTTCTGGGCCCTGGCAAAGAGCGAGATTACCATGTGCAAACACGTCAGGAACAATTGCTTCATGCACTAAATATAGAAATCGGAACGATCATGCAAAACAAATAATTTAATGCAACCTATCAAGGGCATCCCTGTTTTGTTGCTACCTTAGTTCAACCAATGAGTGAGTCTTTAATGAAAATAGGCATCGTTTGCTATCCTACCTACGGCGGTAGTGGCGTGCTGGCTACAGAATTAGGTAAAGCACTGGCACAAAAAGGCCACCAGGTTCATTTCATAACCTACCAGCAGCCGGTTCGGCTTAATGGCTTTATACCAAACATATTTTACCACGAGGTACAGGTGCCCACCTATCCCCTGTTCGATTATCCCCCTTATGAGACTGCACTTGCCAGTACCATGGTAGATGTGATAAAGAATAACCAGCTGCAGTTACTACACGTGCATTATGCTATTCCGCATGCTTCTGCAGCATACATGGCTAAATGCATCCTGCAAAAAGAAGGCATCTCCATACCTGTTATTACCACCCTGCATGGCACGGACATAACCCTGGTGGGAAAAGATAAAACCTACGCCCCGGTCGTTGCTTTTTCAATCAACCAAAGCGATGCTATAACCGCTGTTTCGGAAAACCTGAGAGACGAGACCTATGCTACTTTCACGATAGAAAAGCAGATACAGGTGATTCACAATTTCGTAGATGTGGAACGCTTTCATCGTAAACCAATAGATGCGTTTAAAAAAGTAATTGCTCCTAATGGTGAAAGAATTCTAATCCATGCTTCCAACTTCAGGAAGATAAAACGCGTGCAGGATGTGGTGCACATTTTTCACAATGTAGTTAAAGAGATACCCAGCAAATTGCTTTTTGTTGGCGACGGGCCCGAGCGCGCAACCGCGGAAGAACTGGCACGTCACCTGGGCATTTGCAACGATATACGTTTTGTTGGCAAACAGGAACAAATGGAAGATATCCTCGCTATCGGTGATCTGTTCCTTCTAACCTCTGAATACGAAAGTTTTGGCCTGGCTGCCCTGGAAGCTATGGCTGCGGGCGTTCCCGTAGTGTCTACGAACGCTGGCGGGCTTGGTGAAATAATGGTGGAAGGACAAACCGGTTACATGGGAAATGTGGGTGATATAGAAACTATGAGCAGGCATGCACTCAACATTCTCCGTGATGAGAAGACGATGGAACACTTTAAAGCAAGCGCTGCAAACCATGCACACAAATTTGACATCCATCATATTATCCCCATATATGAGAAACTTTACAACAGCGTGCTGGTGCAGGAATTCGTTTAGCGACGCAGCCAGGGTGAAGGGTTGATGTACTGCTTGTCCATCATCAGGAAAAAATCCAGCTTGCCACCCGATCCACCTTCATCATCCGCTGCAGTACGACCAATAGACTGCCCGGTACGAACAGACGCTCCTTTACTCACACTCACATCAGATAAGTTGTTGTACACAGTACGGTACTTACCATGGCTGATCACAACTGCCATCCCATCACCCATGTTAAATACGGCAGTCACCTCGCCGTCAAAGGCTGCTTTCACCGGGGTATTTGCAGATGGAGTAGTAATGGTAAGTCCGGAGTTCACATCTTTTAAACTAGTTCCAGGAACGGTATAGGTTCCGAAGGGAATACTAACAAATCCGTTGTCAACCGGCCAGGGCAGCTTGCCTTTGTTGCTGGAGAAACTGGAAGAGAGCGCTACTTCTTTTGCATTCAGGGGCACCGAGGTTCCTTTGGTCTTTTTTATTGCAGCTGCTTTTGCAGGTGCAGCAGCTCCTGGAGTTGATTTTGCCAGTGCCTCTGCCTCACGCCTCCGGCGTAGGTTTTCAGCTTCCTCCTCTTTGCGGCGTGCTTCAATTTCCCGGCGAATGATTGCTGCAATTGCATTCTTCAACTGCGCGTCCATCTTCTTTCTTTTCGTAATATTTTTACGCAGGTCAGATTCTTTCGACTGCAGCTTGGCCACCACCTGGTCTTTTTCCTTCTTCTGAACTTCCAGAACGTTGAGCTGCTGCGTTTGGTTTTGAAGGGCTGAACTTTTTTGCGTTTTCTTGCCGAGCAACTTGCTTTTGCGGTCTTCAATGGCGTTCTGAGTTTCTACAATATTTTGTACCTGCTCCTGTCGGTAAACCCGGTATGAACGCATGTAGGCAATCCGCTTCAGGGCGTCGTTGAATGTATTGGCGGAAAAAATAAAATTCAGGTAATCGTAGTTGCTGCGATTTTTGTAAGCGTACACAACACTGCGCGCATATTGCGACTTCAGCGTATCCAACTGCCGTTGCAGCTTGTTTAATTCCAGGCTGCTTACGTAAATGTCGTCCGTTATCAGTTTGATCTCTTTATTGATGTTGCCGATGTACTTGCCCTGAACATGCAATCTTTTTTGGAGAAGGCTCAACTGTCCGATTGTTTCTTTCTTTTGCCCCTTAACCTGGTTATAAACACCCTGTATTTCTTTCAACTCTTTCTGCAATGCCTTTCTTTCATTCTCCAGCTTCGACTTATCAACGGTCTGAGCCTGTGCACAAGTGGCAGCAATTAAGAAGACGATAATACCAGCAGCTTTTTTCATTTGTACAGTTTGAACACTAAGGCATTATAACGGAGAAGAGGGAAAATTAATTGCGCTTGAAATTCTTTGGTACGGAGAAAGGAAAACTCACCTCACCATTCAGGTCATAATTTTTGAAGTCGAGGCGGATATCTAATTTCTTTTTCTCCGCTATGCTGATGCTGCGTTTCGTGGCGAAGTTGATGCCCTTGCTATTTTGGTAATCAGTGTAGGTGAGGTCGGCCGTGCGGCTCCTGCTTGCATCCGCATCATCAAGCTTGCTCCGTTGCAGCAATTTGTTGTCTTCATTTACGGTTAGTAAGTTTTTAAAGTATTGTCCAATGCTGGTCAGTGAGATCGCGCCTCCAGCTCTTGAATAGGAAAGAACATTGCTATCGAGATACACAGGGTTACCGATAAGCAGATCTTGCAAATTGGATAAATTGAGCGGCAGCTCCGTTACTTCCTGCAAATAGTCGACGCTTCGGGCTGTGTATGTTTTCTCCAGTTTATTAAGCAGCTTAACCGAATCTTTCGTTATGAGTGCCCGTATAGCCTCTATACCAAGTACAGCGTTGGCTGAAAGCCAGATCGCACTGTCTTTGTACATGCGAATAGTGGCATTTACGTCATAATTCTTACCGTCTCCACCGCGGTAGTCGATATTTATTTTTCCCGAGAAGGTGGTGAATTGTATTTTGTTGCTTTCAATCTGTTGCAGTGTTTGCCGGATAAAGGACGAAGAATCGGCTTTTACAGAGCTCGGAGACATTACCTGAGCTGTATCTCTCCGGCTGATTGCCGAGCCAATTTGTTTGGTAGATCTGCACGAAACCAGGGTGCTCACAACTAAAGCCAGTACGAGTAGTGTTTTCATAATATTATTTTTGTCCTGTCGATCCGAAACCGCCAGCTGCCCTTTCGGAAGGCGCCAGCTCCATTACGAGTTCGAGGTTTGCCTGCTCTACCTTTTGAAATACCAGTTGGGCAATGCGGTCGCCGGGGGCTAGGATTTGTTCTTCGGCAGAAAGATTAATAAGGATCACTTTAATTTCTCCCCGATAATCACTGTCTATTGTTCCTGGAGCGTTCAAACAGGTAATGCCCTGCTTGATGGCAAGGCCGCTCCGCGGTCTTACCTGGGCCTCAACGCCCGTGGGCAATTCAATATGAAGTCCGGTAGCAACCAGTGCTCTCTCCAGGGGGCGCAGCCGAAGCGATGTATCGATATCCGCCCGGATGTCCATACCTGCGGCACCCGGCGTTGCATATCCCGGAAGGGCATTGCGGGAGTTGTTTACTATTTTGATTGTTAATACCGCCAAGGCTTCAAAGATAAGGATAGGAAAATCTAACCAGCTTCAATCGCACGCAGCAAAACAGTAGCATAAGCGATCACACCTTCCTCCCTGCCTACAAAACCCAGCTTTTCGGTGGTGGTTGCTTTAATGGAAACGTCTTTTTCTGCAACCCCAACTATATGAGCAATCGCTGCTTGCATTTGAGCCACATAAGGCTTGATTTTGGGTGCTTCCAGACATAGCGTGCTGTCGATGTTTACAACAGCGTATCCTTCTGCAGTGATCAGCGCGGCCGTTCGTTGCAGCAACACCTTACTGTCAATATTTTTATACTCGGCTTCTGTATCCGGAAAATGCTTGCCTATATCACCCAGTCCCAGCGCGCCAAGCAGCGCATCACATATGGCGTGGAGCAGCACATCGGCATCACTGTGACCAAGCGCGCCTTTTGTGTGAGGAATTTTAATACCACCCAACATCAGGTCTCTGCCCGCTACCAGCTGATGAAAATCTACGCCCGATCCAATCCTGTAAGACATCCTGCTAATTTTTGTGTGCAAATATCCCAAAAGAAAAAGGTGAAAGCACCGCCTTCACCTTTTGCAATAAAAATCTTATCAGCACTTTACTGCGCTCCGTCTGCGGTACCTGATCCATCGAGGTCAAACACGAGGGAAAACCTCAGTGTATTGGACAACGGGTTTTGATTGGCACCTGCTCCACCAGAGGGAACCAGGTAAGAGAAGTTCAGTCCGAATACGTTGTATTTAAGTCCTACTCCGGTCGTGAAATACCTGCGATTACCTTTTGTTTTGTCCTCATGAAAATAGCCGGCTCTGAAAGCAAATTGATTGTTATACAGATATTCTGCACCAACCGAGATCTGGAATTCTTTCAATTCTTCCTGCGCGCCGTCCGGAGCATCGCCGAAAGAGCTGAACCAGCTGCTCATAACGCTCTTGGTACGGTACTTTGCGTAGTTGGTTGAATCCTGTGAAAAGTTATTCGTGGATACGGGTGGTGTTGGTACCAGCAATTTGTTTACGTCAACTCCAAAGGTGAGTTTACTGCTTTCATTAAACACCCGGGTGTAGGTAGTACCTATACCAAAATTTGCAGGAATAAAATCTTTCTGATCGGCGTTGTCTGTGTAAGCGATCTTAGACCCGAGGTTAGAAAGCGCTGCTCCAAACGACCAGCCCTGCCCTGCTTCATTTTGGCGGTTGTGATAAAATCCCAGGTCGGCAGCAACTGCGCTGCCGGCTTTGTAACTACCGTTGGAAGATGAAACACCCTGTGCCAGATTGGAGCGGATATATTTAAGACCGATTCCCAGTCCTGATCTTTCTGAAAGTTTGCGTGAATAGCCGAAATCAATACCGAACTCACGGGGCGTACCGGTTTGCAGAGGATTGCCAAACTGGTCGGTGAACTGGATACTGCCTAAACTAAAATAGCGCAGAGATGCTGAGAGCGCCTGGCTCTCATCCATTTTGTAGTAGCCACTGAGGGAAGCGAGGTAAACATCATTCACAAGCGATTTCAGCCATGGCGTATAGGTTACATTTATACCGCCCTTTGATGTATTGAAAGGCACCTTTCCCAGGTTAAAGTAAGAGGAGCTGGCGTCGGCAGTTGTTGCGAGGGCGAGATCACCCATAGCTCCTGCGCGTGCATCTGGAGAAATACGTAAAAAGGGCACAGCAGTTGTAACAACATTAATAGGTTTGACGGTAGATTGGGCTTGAAGAGATTGAACCCCGGAAA
>JBGTIL010000237.1:0-8123 GCA_041745695.1 Chitinophagaceae bacterium
ACAAAGCTTATGTTTAAACAGAAGATATCTATCGCAATTAATTCTAATTATAACAAACACAAGCTTTTTGAAGAGTTTGAAATTTTGATGGGCAGCCTTTGTAAGACCGGACAAGTTATTGGTGACTATGAAACACCTTTCGAAAATGATGATGAAATAATTGCCTATCAGACCACCTTGGAAAAAACGTCTCTCTCAAAAAAATATAACGACCAATACGTAAACCTCAGAATAAAAAATCTTGAACTTTCGTGTCATTCAAAATTAAAGACGGAAGTAGTCGGAAAAGCTGTTCCTCATCATAAAGGAGTTTGTAAGTGTGCAAAGCCCGACTTCTATATTCTTTTCACTTACGCACTAAATGACTCTGCGTCAATTGACTGTGGCACATGTAAAAAAGTTGTTCCACTTTACAAAATGAACCGGTTGTCTTACGACGACAGGTGTAATATTTTGAATTGGGAAAGGGATTATAAAGCCTGTGATTCTTTACAGTTAGGTTGTACCGTTGGAGAGAAATGGGCTACGAAGCAAATGAGTGATTCATTTTCTCAACTATCATTAGAAGGAATAAAAATTTGTAAACGGCTACAAGCACTAACAGGAGTATCCAGCTATTACTATCTGTATAATTATAGACACATTTCGCCGAAGGAAGATAAGGCTCGCAAGTGTCCTTGTTGTAATGGGGAATGGCTTCTCAAAGAAAAAATTCTGGATTTTTACGATTTCAAATGTGACAAATGCCGACTCTTATCCTCTTTCTCACCAGTCCAAATTAGGAGATGCTAATCCGCAAGATCAGCTTTGCAGCATGGTGACAAATGAATATTGCTGATTGATCGTTAAACTATTGAAATTTAGTAACAGATCTAAATTAACTGAGCCCGAAAGGTCATAAAACGCTATCCCTCCGCCCCAAAAAATTTAAAACTTATTTTTGTGTATGTACCGATTTATCACCTGCTAATGCTCCTCGCTTTGTCAAACACCACCCTGCATGCGCAGCAACAACCAGCGCGCAGCACTAAGTTCAGTGCCTACCTCTTTGCCTACTTTACAGGCAATGCTAAAGCAGAAGAAGCCAAACACTTCGCCCTGAGTCAAGACGGGTATCGATACAAGGCACTCAACGGCAATCGCCCAGTGCTTCTTTCAGAAAGGATCAGTTCTACCGGCGGCGTGCGTGATCCGCACGTGCTGCGCGGGGCGGATGGCAAAACATTCTACATGGTAGCTACCGACATGGTATCCGGGCTCGGATGGGATTCCAACAGGGCCATGGTGCTGTCGCAGTCAACCGACCTGATCAACTGGTCATCGGCTGTCGTCAATATTCAAAAGCGATTTAGCGGCAACGATAGCCTGCTCCGCGTGTGGGCACCCCAGACGATCTATGATCCTAAAAAGAAACAATACATGGTGTACTGGTCTATGAAGCATGGCGCAGGCGCAGATAAAATTTATTTTGCTTACGCCAATAAAGATTTCACAGACCTGGAAACTACTCCCCGGTTGCTGTTCTCCAGGCCTGACAATAAATCCTCTATCGACGGCGACATCATTTTCTATGCAGGAAAATACCATCTCTTCTTTAAAACAGAAGGTGATGGTTCCGGTATTAAAATCGCCGTGTCTGATCAACTGACAGAAGGTTATGTAGTAGCAGACGACAGGTATGTGCAGCAAACCAAAGATCCCGTGGAAGGCTCTTGCATTTTCAAACTCAATACCGGAGAAGGATACATACTCCTATATGATGTGTACACAAAAGGCAGGTACCAGTTCACAAAAACCAAAGACCTGAAAAACTTTACGGTGATTGATAAGGTAGTAAGCATGGACTTCCATCCCCGGCATGGAACGGTGATGCCCATTACCGCAAAAGAAGCAGCCGCACTGTTGAAAAAGTGGTGAGAGAAACACCCCTCATAAGCACGGAACCGTCCTGATTCGCCTAAGTTGTCGCGTATCCATCACCCCAGCCCGGAAACGCGGCACTTAAACCCCTTTTCTATTATTATAAAAATTTTACTTTTGTTCCATCAATGCAGGTAGCCCAACAAATAGCCAAACATCTAAGAGAAGTCTTCAGTGGCGACAACTGGACCTCAGTCAATATGCAGGAAACACTTGATGGCGTTACCTGGCAAGCCGCCACCACAAAGTTTAATGATTTCAATACTATTGCTTCACTGGTATTTCACATCAACTATTATGTAACTGCTGCACTAGGCGTGTTAAAGGGAGCACCACTGACAGCGAAAGATATCTATAGTTTCGACCACCCACCAATCTCGACCGAAGAACAATGGCAGCAACTGCTTAGAGAAACCCGGGCTGAGGCAGAGCACCTGGCCAGCCTTATTGAACAACTGCCCGACGCTAAACTCGCCGAAACATTCGCAGCTGACGAGTATGGTAATTTCTACAGAAATCTGCACGGCATTATTGAGCATGCCTATTACCACCTGGGACAAATAGTACTCTTAAAAAAACTCCTGCGTCAGCCAGTTCCCGCAACCAATAGCACAGGGGGAATCTGATACGCTTCGGAGTGCCGAAGCCATCCGCTATTCAGGCATAGCACACAGCAGATTATTTCCGTTTCTTGGTATACAAGGTCCATCGGGCGGTTGCCCTAGTCCCGGTAGTTCAGAGCAGGTTTCCTGTTGCCTAACAGTGGTTTGTATTGATAAGTGCCTTTCGCCTTGGTGAATGCCGTTTTCGCGTTTTGCAGCAGCACCGGGTTCGTTAACAGGTCCATAGCAGTAAGTGTGATGGTCTTTGCAGCCACCATCATTCCCTTGGTGCCTATTTCTGTACCACCGCAGGCTACGGCCTGCCAGCTGTGTGCCGGTGTTCCGGGTATCCAGGTAGCTGCCTGCAAACCCACGGTGGGCACGGCATAGCTAACATCGCCAACATCAGTACTGCCGCCACCTGGTTCAAACTGAAGTGGTTTAACAGTCGCTGCCTCCGCCAGTTCAGGTGCTGCAAATCCAAATGTGGGTTGAAGTTTTTTTCCGAATGCGATCTCTTCCTCACTGTAGCGCACACCACCTACCAGGAGCAGGTTTTTTTGCATCGCCCCCTCCAGCACCGGGTTCAATAAGAGGTCGTGCGTGCCGCCAATGGGCTCAAAGTCCATCGTAGTACCGGTTCCAAGCGCGGCGCCTTCTGCTGTTTTTACTACCCGCTGAAATATCTGCTGTACTTCATCTTTGTTGGGATGACGCACATAATAGTACACTTCCGCAAAATCGGGAACTACATTGGGTGCCTTGCCGCCATTGGTGATGATGTAGTGTATGCGTGTTTCCTGCGGCACATGCTCACGCATCATATTAACCATGAAGTTCATCGACTCCACTGCATCCAGGGCACTGCGTCCCTTTTGTGGTGAGGCAGCCGCATGTGAAGACACGCCATGAAAACGAAACTTGGCGGAACTATTGGCCAGAAAGCCGGCCTGGAGTACGCGGTTGTCGTTGCCCGGGTGCCAGTGCAACGCGGCATCTACATCTGCAAACAGACCTTCGCGCACCATGTATACTTTACCGGAACCACCTTCCTCAGCCGGACAGCCATACACGCGGATGGTACCGCTTACTTTATTCTGTTCCATCCACTCTTTCAATTCTATACCTGCTGCAACAGTAGCAGCGCCAAACAGGTGATGACCACAGCCGTGCCCCGCGGTAGCGCCGTCTAAAGCTGCTTTGATGGGTACCGCTCCCTGCGACAATCCGGGCAGGGCGTCATACTCTGCCAGCAGGGCGATCACTGGCTTGCCCTTGCCGTAGCTGGCCACAAAAGCAGTCGGCATGCCCGCTATGCCGGCGGTTACGGTAAAGCCATTTTCCTTCAGTGTGCTCTGGAGCAGGGAACTGCTCTTTACTTCCTTAAAACCTACCTCTGCAAACTTCCAGATGTCGAGCGCTATTTTCTTGTAGGTACCGTAATCCTTATCCAGGTGTTGCATGGCTGCGGTTTTCATTTTGTCGGTCACGGCTGCATTTTGTTGTGCCCGCGCTTTGATGCAAAATGCAATAAAAAATAAGGGGAGTACATACTGCTTCATATGCGTGCTGTAATGTTTATATAAATAGATCATTTTGTAAAGGCTGACCGGGTGCAAAGGCATACTGCTCAAAATCGGTTACGCCTTCCCGTTGTAACACGGCTTCGTCAATAAAAAAATTACCTGTGCACACGTCTTTGGATTTAGACACAATGGCAAAAGCGGCATCCGCAACGATATCCGGCTTGCGGCTGCGTTGCATCAGGTAATCGCCACCGAGCAAATTTTGAACAGCGGCCGTAGCGATTGTTGTTTGCGGCCAAAGGGCATTCACAGCCACCTGTCCTTTCAGTTCTTCAGCAAGCCCAAGAGCGATCATGCTCATGTTGTATTTGCTGATCGTGTAAGCCAGGTGGGGGGCAAACCATTTAGGGTTCATGTCCAGCGGTGGCGACAGCATCAGTAGGTGCGCATTCGATGATTTTTTTAACCAGGGAATGCAGGCCTTGCACATAAAAAAAGTACCACGCACATTCACACTGTGCATCAGGTCGAAACGCTTTGCCTCCGTTTGCAGGGTTGGCGTTAACCCTATGGCACTTGCATTATTCACCAGGATATCGATGCCTCCAAATTGATCTACTGCCTGTTGTACAGCGCTGGCAATACCTTCTTCATTTCTTACATCGAGGGCGAGAGGAAGCACGCTTACGCCCAGTGTCTCTATTTCCTGGGCAGCCGTGTAGATCGTGCCTTCCAATTTTGGATGTGGCTCGGTTGTTTTAGCTGCAATAACAATGTTGGCGCCTTCCCTGGCCATGCGCAGGGCAATGGCCTTTCCGATGCCCCTGCTGCCGCCTGTGATAAAAACAGTTTTACCCTTTAGTTGCATGGCTTGAAGATAAAGTAAAAGACAGTTGAATAAGAGGGCTTTGTTTTGGTAACCGGCAACGGTACCCTGGTCATCAGCAGTTGCGTCGCACACTTATACGTGCTGGAATACTACTGGGCACGGATGCACCCAGCGGTATCTATGCGGGCAGTTTTTACCGCTCTGTATTCCATCTGCAACATACCGGTCAGCCGGATCGTTAGTGCCTCGTAAAGGTCAGAGGTGCCATTAGTACTCCGGCTGCGTTGGCTTGGTTTGTACAATGTCGTCAATTCGTTGCAGCAACTCAGGCGTTAGCTGAGGCAGCACTTCCAGGGCTTTCAGATTTTCAAGTAGCTGCTCTTTTTTTGTAGCGCCTAAGATGGCTGTAGTAACATTTGGGTTTTTAATTGTCCAGGCGATGGAAAGTGTGGATACTGCCATCCCCAACTCACTGGCCAGCGCAGTGAGGTTGCGTACCCGGGCAATTTTGTCTTCCACAGCCCAGCGATCTTTTAACCAGCCAAATCCTTCCAGCGCAAAGCGGCTGTCTTCCGGTATGCCTTCATTGTATTTGCCACTCAGCAAACCTGCAGCCAGCGGGCTCCAGATGGTAGTACCCATGCCTACAGTTTTAAAGATCATGCTGTACTCCTTTTCCATCTTCTCTCTTTCCAGGAGGTTGTACTGTGGTTGTTCTACAGAGGGTCCAATCAGCCGGTACTCGTGGGCCACCCGGTGTGCTTCCATGATCTCCACACCACTCCATTCACTGGTGCCCCAATATAAAATCTTTCCCTGTAGCAACAGGTGATTCATAGCCCACACTACTTCCTCAATCGGTGTGTTTTTATCGGGGCGGTGACAAAAATAAAGATCAAGATAATCTACCTGTAACCGCGCCAGCGCTTCGTTGCAGGCTTCTACCAGGTGCTTGCGACTTAACCCTGTTTGATTGGGTTTATTGTCTTTTCCCCTCCAGCCAAAAAAAGCCTTGCTGCTCACTGTATAACTGGTACGGTCGAGGTTTTTCGCCTTCAATACCCGACCCATCAGCAGCTCGCTTTCTCCCAAAGCATAAGTTTCGGCATTGTCAAAAAAATTGACGCCATTATCGTAGGCAATCCCAATCAGTTCATCCGCCGCACGGTCATCAATCTGCTTGTGAAAGGTAACCCAGCTGCCATAAGACAACACGCTCAACTGAAGGCCTGTTTTTCCCATTCTTCTATATTCCATACAACTGCTTTATGCTTTTTTTAGACGCTGAAATTAGTTATTCACCGGTTTTCTTATTCCGCTTTTTTTTGGAGGTAGCGCACAATAGCAAGCCGGATATCAGCTGTTGCCTGTGCAGGATCTTTTTCGCCCTCGTAAACCTTTACTATGGCTGCGTTGGTGGGAGTGAGGAATGTGAGGTTGGTCTCTCGTCCGCTCAACAGGTAATCGCTCATCACTACGCGGTAAGTTTTTTCCGGAAGAATCGGAGATCCTTTGTGCAGCCAGTTGCCGGTTGCCGGGTCAAAGCTCACGATTTGCGAATACTGCAAAAATCCACCGGTACCTTTATTTCCCCTGCCTGCTGTGAGCACCTGTTGAAGCAGGCTACCCTTCATATCAGCTTCTCTGAGCGCGCCGCCGAAAGGCAGGGAACGTAGTACGTCGTATTGCGAAACGGGTAACTGCAGTATATCGTCTACGCGAATAGATCCTGAATTGAGAAGGGCTACGTCTGCCAACGGCGCTGCGGATTCCATGGCGGCTACTACCAGGCGTGTGAGGTTGGTAGATCGGTGCCTAATTTCTGTTTCTCTTCCTTCCAATGGTTCTCCCTTACTCAGCACAACTTTACCTGCCTCGAAGCCCGAGGCACTAAAACTTTTGTTTGCAATGCTGATCCATTTCTGAACCACGGCGTCTGCAGCGCTATCAACTGCGATGGTTTCATTGATGGTACGGAGCTCAGGATTGATCTTCACCCTGCCCGTTTTCTTATTCACCCTGATAGTGGTCACGTAAGCCGATCGTGCATTGGAGTGCGCTTTGGTAATATATACTTTCCCTACTCTTTTAAACTGTTGATCGTGCTCGTGCCCACCCATAATGAGCGCTAAACCCGGCACCGCAATAGCGAGTTGAATATCCTCGGCTATAAACTGGTGCGTAAGCGCAACGATGGCATCTGCTGAATCTTTCAATAAGTTGTAGGTGGCTTTTGCTTCGGCTATCATATCAGTGTAGTGCACATAGTCCGCTTTATTAGCGGGCAGCGTTAGCCCCATAATAGCCACGCGGGCAGTGGTGCCATCGGCATCCGTTGCGGTCAGCATTTTATATTTAAGAAAAGAGCTGGTTGGTTCTGTGGTTGTAGCAAAGGGTTGTACCTCACTGCCTTTTTTATGAAAGGTATTTGTAGCTATCCACACAAATTTCGATTCGTTAATGCGGTCTTGCAGCTCGGTTTCCCTGATGTCAAATTCATGGTTGCCAGGTACAACAAAATCTACACCAGCAGCATTCATCGCCTCAATCATTTGTTTGCCGCGGATTGCTTTGCCTTCGTGCTGCAGGCTGTTATAAATAGAAGGCGATAAAAAATCACCTGCCATGAAGAGGAAGGTGTTGGGGTTGTTTCGCAGTGACTCTTTTTTTAATGTGGCCACCCTTGCCATACCGCCTTCCCTGCCGCCGGAGAGCGGCGCAATTTCGTAAACATCATTCACCTGCACAAACACCAGGTCTATCTTGCCGTCGTCCGTTGTACCTGCTGCCTGCCGGCTGGTTTGGCATGCGCTGAGCAATAAATAACAGGAAGTAACAACGAGTGGTAGTAAACGTTTCATGTGTGAAATTACTCACCTCTGTTTATAAATGTGAAAACCTCCTGAGTTAGTAAACTCAGTACAGCGACTCCGAAACTTTGACCGGCATGGGGTTATGCAAACGACCGCTGTCCTGAGTTTCCTAACTCAGGACACTCTCAAACCTGCGACCACTTAATGCGCAGTAACGTCATTTTCTGTCTTAGGTACCATTTGCATTTTCTGTTCTGCTTATTAAAACGTCCTGAGTTAGGAAACTCAGGACAGCAGAGAAACTCAGGACAGCAGAGAAACTCAAGACAGCAACTCCGAAACTTTGACCGGCATGGGGTTATGCAAACGACCGCTGTCCTGAGTTTCCTAACTCAGGACACTCTCAAACCTGCGACCACTTAATGCGCAGTAA
>JBGTIL010000238.1:0-5260 GCA_041745695.1 Chitinophagaceae bacterium
ACTACCACCAGCATAAAAAGTTTCCAAATACCTGATTTACTGTTTGTTAAGGGACAAGGCGCGCACTTGGTGGATGGCACAGCTTTTTGTGTAATATTGAAAACAATTTTTATGGAACAAATAAGGAACAACGATTTCGATAGCGCAGGAGAAAGCACCCTAAGCAACGACAGCATCGAGGGTTTGACCGTGTCGGGCATGGCAGATCGTGGTCCAATGGCTTTTGAACCAGGAAGGAGCGATACTGATGCGGGCACATTGCAGCCTCTTGGAAACCCAAGCGATGAAGAAGGCGACGAAGACTACGATGATGAGGATGCTGACCTCGACGAAGATGCCATAGAAATTGATGAAGTAGATGCAGACAAAGCAGGCGACGATGCCGTTATTGTAGATGAAGACCTGGACGACGAAGACCTGGAAGATCTGGACCTCGACGAAGAGGACGATGAAGAAGATGACGCCAGGATTTAATGTATGACACAGAGCAGTTTCAAGCTGCTCTTTTTTTTTGCCCCTTGGACTCAGATCGTTGGTACTGATTTAAAGGCAAATGCTGAACCTTGCAGCGAGGCCGTCCGTTTGCTCCCCGCCACTTTCTATGCCTGCCCTGGAAACCGGACCTTGAAATTGTAGGTGCAAATACAACCGTTTCCCTCTGCCCTTCGTCAACTATGCATTGCGGAAAAAACCGCAGTAAGGTTGAAGATGAAGCGTTTGCTCTTACATTATTTCAGTAAACCTTCCAGCAGCACAGGGCAGGCACTTCCATCACTGAGTACCTGCATATTTATGGATCTGATTGGATTCATTAGCTATGGAATACCGTTTCTTGGCGAAGCCATTGACCTGGTGTGGGCGCCTATCTCAGCCTTGATTTTTATAAAGCTTTTTGGATTTAAGAAAGGTTTTTTTGGAGGGGTCTTCAATTTTATAGAAGAGCTCCTTCCCGGATTGGATTTTATCCCTACGTTTACTATAGTATGGTTTGTTCATTACTTCAAAAAGAAGAGCCCGCTCCATTCTTTACAGCCTTTAATTAAGTAATGACTTCCAGCAGATCTAATTGCTTATTCACTACTATAAATTGCGCCGCGTACCCCGGCGCAATTTTTCCCCATTGGTCATCACAACCCAGCACCTCCGCCGGGTACAGGCTGCACATTCGCAGCGCTTCGCCCTGGTCAACACCAACCTTATTTACCAGGTTTTGAAAAGATTTAAACATGGTGATTGCAGAGCCACTAAGGGTTCCGTTGCACTCGTATTTGTCGCCAACCAGGCTGTGCTGATATACTCCCTCTGTTGTTTCAGTTACTGCATCAGTAATTACAAATAAGCGCTCTTTCATAATAGTCTTCGCAATTTTTATGGCGGCAAAGTCAACGTGATGCCCGTCAACAATAACACTTGCTTTTACTTTATCGTGCGTCATTACTGCGCCTACCATTCCAGGAGAACGGTGTTGGAGAGCGCTCATTGCATTATATAGGTGCGTGACAGTGGTGATGCCGCGGTTGAAGGCATCCGTTGCCTCTTCATAAGTAGCATTGCTGTGACCCGCAGAAACGATGATGCCTTCGTCTTGTATCATTTCCACAATCTCCGGGCTGCAAGTTTCAGGGGCAAGTGTTATCATTTTTACCACCCCCCTGCCATATGCCAGTATGGATTCAACTTCTTCAACACCTGGTGCATGGATGAAACGTTCGGGATGTGCTCCTCTCTTCACCTTGTTTATCCAGGGACCCTCGAGGTGAAGCCCCCACACTCCTTTACCACCGGCTGCCAGGTATGCCTTTACTGCATCAATTGCCCGGTAAAAAACATCCAGACTATTAGTAGCAACTGTTGGCAGGCACAGGGTAGCTCCTCCCGAACGGCAGTACTCGGCTGTAAGGGAAACTGCTTCCGGAGTGGGATGGGCGGCCAGCAGCTTGCCTGAAGCGCCATACAATTGAATGTCTATTAACGCAGGGGCTATGAAACTGCTTCCATAGTCAATCCGGTTACCCGCAACTGCCAGTTCAGCCTCGGGCACAATTGCCTGTATTATCCCGTCCTGTACTACTATGGCTTGCCCCGCCAGCCATTCGGTTCCTGTAAATATCTGGTCAGCAGTGTAAATGTTCGTTTGCATACTTTTAAAATCAGTTTCCTGTTTGCCCTTCGTTCAGCATGATGCTCTGCATGCCGCCAAAAACGCTTTTCCAGATCAAACCAAAAAATCCCTGGGAGGTTAGTCGCAGCTGCCTGACATTGGCAGTACGCACCTTCTTTCCCGGAGCTGGATTAGCAGCCTGCAAGGTGTATTTATTGATAATCTTTGTTAGAAAGGTATTGGTTTTTGTGGCTCCGGTTTCCTGATCCGTTTTACGGATGGTTAAAAATAATTTGTCGTAAAGCAAGCCCACGGTGCCTGCTGTTCCATCATCATTGCCCCGGAGTGTATAATTAAGTTCACGCAGGTTAAAAGATTCGAACCGGACATTAGCTAAAGGGACTGCCAGCCTATTGAGCTGGGCTGCATCTACATTGGTGATCTTTCCACTGGCCTGAAAACTTCCGTTTACCGAGTCGAGGTGGAAAATAAAATGGGCGTCGATAGGGCTTTTGCCTAAGATGTTACCAGCTATATGGGCATCGCACTGGTTATTTTGTTTGATGAAACCAGGCAGATTGGTTATATTCTTTATATTCATTTCAAGGTCTGAAAGCGTCAGTGTTCCCTCTTGTTTACTCCTGGCTGCCTTTTCTGTATAGCTAATGCTAGCAGCCTGGACAATAACATGTTTTACCGCCAGATGCATGGCTGCATTGAGAAGCCGTTGGTGGGGATAGGTGCCGATTTTATTTTTAAAGCCCTTCGGAAATGTCTTGTCAACATATATCTTAATATCAGGTGATTGAAGCAGGAGGCTGTCTGCACTGACCATGTTATCATTGATGAAGCGGTCCAGTCCGAAGTTTGTAAGCGCTGCCCTTTCAAACTCAATGACATTCATATCCTGGCTGCTTTTAAAAAAGGAATAAAAGGCCTCTTTTTCTTCGAGGGTTGGTTGCAGTTTAAATTGGTTTATTTCAGCCCTGCGGGTTTTCGAGGAGTAGGTAATAGAGGCTGCCTTCAGTTTAGAGGTTGAGTCTGCCGAGCGAAACTTGAGGTCACTGAATTGAATAGTTACTTCTTTACTGAATCCTATCCGGGTTGGATCTGTAGCTGCTGCGCTGTCAATTAGCAAATGGCTGAACACCGCATTGCAGGTGTCAAATTGCAATTTTACATCGGTTGTCGTGTCTGCATACCTATACAGCAATTTTATGCCCTCCAGGTTAATGGCCTCAATACTGATGCTTTTTATGGAAGGCTGAATGGATTTCCAGAGGGGTACCCGTTTCCTCTCCACGGTTTTACTTTTCACGAAGTGTCGAAACAAGCGAACGTTAGCCTCTTTTGTAGTAATGCTTTTAATTGAGATTGTTCGGTTGAACAGAAGGGGCAGAATGGAAACTCCGTCTATTTCTCCCCGAACCATATTTAGTTGCAACGTGAGAGGAGGAAGCGCGCTGGCGTTTTCGAGCGCTTTGTAGCGTGCATTGTTGGCTACTATCGTCAGGTTTTGGATTGTAATCTGTCCTGATAACAAACTGGCATCCAGGTTGCCAAGCGTATAAGTGTACAGGCTGTCGGAGCCTTGTACGATTAATGTATGCAGTCGTTTTTTTAGAAGTGGAATAACAATGTAGTCGGTGGTCAGGAATAAACCAGCCAGTACCAGCGTTGTACCAGCAAGGATAACAAAAAGCCAGCGCCTGCTTTTATTGGGTTTACCAGGTGACCGCATAACTGCTAAGGTAGATAAACAGCGTTTATTTAAGCTAATACAAAACGGTAGCCTATGCCTTTGATGGTAATGATCTCAATAGTAGGATCGTATTTGAGATAGTTACGTAGCTTGGTGATATACACATCGAGATTTCGACTGTTAAAAAAAGAATCGCTCCCCCACAGAAGGTTCAGTATCTCTTTGCGTTCCAGAATTTGTTCGCGGTTCTGATAGAGCACTTTAAGTAATTCGCTTTCCCGGTAAGAGAGTTTGCGTTGCTCAACAGCATGGGTAAGTGTTTGTCTGTTTAAATGAAAAACATAGCTTCCCACCCGTATCTCTTCTTCCACCTGGGCGGTAGCCGGAGAAACATTCATCTTAAGTACATGTTCCAGTCGCACAATTAATTCCTCCATGCTGAAAGGCTTTCGGATATAATCGTTAGCGCCCATTTTAAATCCGTTCACTACATCGCTAACACCCGATTTTGCTGAAAGAAAAATAATGGGAACGCCTGGATTTTTTTCGCGGATCTCATCAGCAATAGCAAATCCGTCTTTGTTAGGCAACATGATGTCAAGTACGCAAACGTCGGGCTGCACCTCATTAAACCGCTTCATGGCATGGGCGCCATCGGTTTCTAAGAAAACATCAAAGCCTTTCGTTTGCAAGGTTTCACTTACGATTTTGGCCAGGAAGATTTCATCTTCCACGTACAGGATCTTGGGCTTTTTCATAATGAATAATTAAGACGTCGTCCTTAATCAATTTTGCGTTTAGGCAGACTTATAATGAACTGGCAGCCCTTGCCCTCACTTTCCACATGGATGGTACCCTTGTGTTTTGCAATGACATGTGCAACATAGCTCAGGCCAAGTCCGTAGCCTTTTGCATTGTGCAAGTTACCGGTTGGAACCCGGAAGAATTTTTCGAAGATTTTTTCTTTGTATTCAGGAGGAACGCCAATACCGTTGTCGGTGATCTTTAAAACTATCCTGGTGGCAGACCCGGCAATGGAAATCGTTATCTCCGGCACCTGGTGGCTATACTTCAGGGCATTATCAACGAGATTAAAGATCACACTCACCAGGTGCAAACGGTCGCCTTCCAACAGGGTTTCGCCCTCAGCAATTATTTTTATGACAGCTCTCTGTTTTTCTGCCTGCAGCTTCATAGAGTTGGTAACCTCTTCTACGAGCGCCCACATATCGAGTGGTTCGTATTTCAATTCAACTTCCCGTTTCTCAAACATTGACAGTTTCAGAACCTTGTCTACCAGTAACGATAACCGCTGCAGCTCATTTGCGGATATATCGAGGTATTCTTTCGTTTTTTGTGCGTCCATGCCCGCGCTGAAATTGCGCAATGCCTCAATGGCTACACTCACGGTAGCAATTGGGGTCTTCAGTTCATGGGTAATGTTGCTGATAAAGTCA